>JALZHR010000285.1 GCA_030860665.1 Acidobacteriota bacterium | reverse complement strand
GCCTAACGCCGTAACCTTGCTGGCGCTGGTTTTGGGCGACGTTTTAATGCAGATTCAGGTTCGCCTGGAAGAAGAGTTTTTAAGAGATGCGCACGGCGAAAAATACGAGCAGTATTGCCGCGCCGCGCGCCGCTGGATTTAAAAACGAGAGCTTTTAACCCTTTGCGGGAGAAAATCTTTAGCGTTATATTCGCTAGATTTTCGGAGACCTGATTTCCCGCTAAGGCGCAAAGAGCGCAAAGAAAAATAACAGAGATTTATAAAATGACTTCAACAACAGCAACAGAAGAGACGATTTACGGCAATTATTTCAGAGAGACTTTATCGCTGAATCAGCCCGAATGGCTGAAAACTCTGCGCGAAAAAGCCTTCCGGTTTTTCGCGGAAAACGGCTTTCCGACGCCGCAGAACGAAGACTGGAAATATACGAACGTCGCGCCGATCGCAAGCGGTCATTGGTCAGCAGCCAGCCGTCAGCCGGAAGAAAACGTTTCAGCCGCGCAGATTGCGCCGTTTGTTTTCGACGAATCGAAAGAAAGCGTTGCGGTTTTCGTTAACGGCAGGTTTGACAAGACTTTGTCGAATCTTTCGGCGCTCGGCGAGGCGCGGGTTTTGAGCTTTTCGGAAGCTGCAAGCGACGAAAGATTTTCCGGAATTTTCCAAACAAAATTGGGAAGCCTGGTTGATTTCGACAAAAACGGGTTTACGGCTTTGAACACGGCTTTTATCGACGAAGGCGCGTTCCTGTTCGTCCCGAAAAACGTGAAAATCGAAGCGCCGGTGCAGTTTTTGTTTTTGACCGAAGACGGAAAAGCCGCGTTTCCGCGCGTTCTGGTCGTCGCCGAGGCTTTCAGCGAAGCGACGATTATCGAAACCTACACGCGGAGTGCCGAGACGAAATACCTGACCGACGCCGTCATCGAAATCTCGGTAGCCGACGAGTCGAGGATTAAGCATTACCGCGTCCAGCGCGAAAGCCACGCGGCTTTTCACGTCGGAGCGACGGGCGCGGAAATCCGTCGCGGCTCGCTTTACAATTCGACCAATATCACGCTCGGCGCGCGTCTTTCGCGTCACGACGTAGAGGTGAAATTCCAGACGGAAGGCGGCGAAGCCTTTGTCGACGGGCTTTATATGGTCGTCGGCGAGCAGCACGCCGACACGCATTCGATTATCGACCACCGTTTGCCGAACTGCGTTTCGCATCAAAATTATAAAGGAATCGTCGACGGCAAGGCGCGCGCGGTTTTCAACGGCATAGTCTTCGTCCGCGAAAACGCTTCGGGCACGGACGCGCAGCAATCGAATAAAAATCTGCTTTTGTCGAACGACGCGCGCGTCGATACCAAGCCGCAGCTCGAAATCTTCAACGACGACGTGAAATGCTCGCACGGCGCGACCGTCGGGCAGTTGGAAGAAGAAGAGCTGTTTTACCTGCTCTCGCGCGGATTGAACGAAACGCTGGCGCGAAATCTTCTGACCTACGGTTTTGCCGAAGAAATTGTCAACAAAATCGGGATTCAGTCCATCAAAAAGCAACTGGACGAAGCCGTTTTGAATCGTCTGAATACGAAGCTGGAGGCGTAAGAATTATGCAGAATGTAAAAACCGTCGAGCCTTTAATTTCAATCTACGACCTCGAAGTCTTGCCCGATGACGGCAACATTTACGAGCTGTTTGAAGGAGAACTCAGCGTGGCGAAAGCGCTGTCTTTAAAACATCAGGAAATAATCGTTCGTTTGGGAACGATTTTGACAAACTATCTCGACCAAAATCCGGTCGGACAGGTCTGGTCAACGCCGGGCGTGATTTTTGACGAGTATAACAGCGCGATTCCCGACCTGGCTTATATTGCCAGAGAACGCATCGACAAAATCGCTTCGGGCATTCATATAGTCGGCGCGCCGGATTTGATTATCGAGATAATGTCGCCCGGCTCGGAAAACGTGCGCCGCGACCAAATCGTCAAGCGACAGACTTACGCGCGGTTCGGCGTCAGGGAATACTGGATTGTCGAGCCGGTTGTCGAGGTGGTCGAGATTACGCGTTTGCAGGAAAATGTCCTAGCTTCATCCGGGATTTTCAGAAACGCGGATGAAATCGCGTCGCCGCTTTTGCCGGATTTGAGCTTTACGGTAAACAGTATTTTTAAAAAATAATTTTATGGCTACAACAGCAAAAGAAGTTTTAGACAAAATGAACAATTGGGACGTTGAAGAAATCAGGAAAGATTTTCCCGTTCTGGCGCAGACGGTAAACGGCAAGCCGCTGGCTTATCTGGACAATGCGGCTTCGTCGCAGGTTCCGAATCTGGTTATCGAGCGCGGCGCGAAATATTTGCGGGAAGAACATTCAAACGTGCATCGCGGCGTGCATTATCTTTCGCAGTTTGCGACGAACGCGTATGAAGCGGCGCGCGAGAAGGTGAAACGCTTTATCAACGCGCCGGACGCGAAAGAATGTATCTTCGTGCGCGGCTGCACCGAGGGCGTCAATCTGGTGATGCACGGCTACGGCAGAAAATTTGTCAAAGAAGGCGACGAGATTATCATCAGCGGAATGGAACATCATTCCAACATCGTGCCGTGGCAGATGCTCTGCGAAGAAAAAGGCGCGCGCCTGCGCGTGATTCCCTTGAATCAAAAGGGCGAGCTGATTTTGGAAGAATACGAAAATCTTCTCAGCGAGCGCACGAAACTGGTGGCGATAAGTCACGTCGCCAATTCAATCGGGACGGTCAATCCCGTGAAGGAAATGATTGCGACGGCGCATAAATTCGGCGTCCCCGTGCTGGTTGACGGCGCGCAGGCTGTGCCGCATTTTCGCGTCGACATTCAGGATTTGGACGCGGATTTCTACGCCTTTTCCGGGCATAAAATGTTTGCGCCGACCGGCAGCGGCGTGCTTTACGGCAAAAAGGAATGGCTGGACAAAATGCAGCCGTTTCAGGGCGGCGGCTCGATGATTCGTACCG
>JALZHR010000274.1 GCA_030860665.1 Acidobacteriota bacterium | reverse complement strand
AAACTCAGCCGATCGCTGCAATCGAGGCAAACGATATTTTTTATTGGAGATTGATGTTTCCCGTGACCGTGAAGCTGAAAAAACCGCTTCCCCAGCGGACTTCTTTTAAAACCCATCTGCTTCTGCCGGCATTTTTCTCCTCTTTGCGGATACCGCTAATGAATGGGATTACACTTTATACTCTTGAGGAGATTAAGAGACGGATACGCACCAAAAAATTTTCAGTTTTTTTGCCGGGAATTACCGGCTGAAGCGAATGTTCCTTCGGCAGACGTCGATTTGCTGTCCGGATGGAGCGAGGAGGGCTGATGCGGCGGGTGAAAATAAAGCAAGAGTCCGGACTAAAACGGCGCGTGAAGAAATCCTTTTAACGATTCAATTTACTCGCTCGCGAACCGGAATTTGATTGCATTTTTCCCGATATTGGAATAATAATAAGGCTGCTTTTATAAAATAGTTTGGGTCGGCGCTAAAAAAGGCGGCTTTACCTCTCTTATCGGCTTGGCGTAAAAGATTTGGCTGGCAATAAAAAATTCTTTTCATGGATCGAATCGCCCATACAATTTTCCCCGCGATTGATTCTTCATACCTTGAAGAATTCGGGTATATTGACCTTGAGGTCTATGCCGCAGCGCGCGAGCAATGGGCGCAGGCTGAGCGCCTTGCCGTCGAGCTGCTGAACGACGCTCACGAAGGGCTGCGGCTGATGCTTAAGGCAGTGGCAAGCGTCAGCCAGGTGCGAAGCAAAGAGCCGGGCGCTATCAAGAATCTACCCGCCTATTTATTTTTCTCTTACAAAAGACTGCTTCTCGCCAATCTCGAAAAAGAGAACGGGCATCGCACTAAACTCAATGAATGGGAAGCTGCGATTAATGCTTCCGAGACGGACGACCAAACATTGAACCGCCGTATTTTGCTCAATGAAATCAAGCTTCAGATGGACGACTGGACGCGCGAGGTTTTCGAGCTGCAATGTCTGGGATATAAATACGAGGAGCTGGTTCCCGAATACGGCTCCGCCGCAAACGTAATTCGCTCTCGCTACAGCAAAAATATTTCGCGGCTCGCCGAAAAGGTCAAAAATAGAATTAATCGCTCGCTGGTTATGCTGATTCAGAATTTGCTCAAAGGTGCGTTTCTCTTTTAAACGACACTCTTTATAATTAGAAGAGCAAAAATGGGTACAAGAAACCAGGATTTAAAATCAAACGACGGCGATAATTCGAGCCGCGGCGAAATCGACGAATTGCTCGACGAAGCGCGAGAGTATCACGCTGCGGCGTTTCCGAATACCGCCCGCCAGGATTGCCCCGGCTATCAGGAACTCGTTTCCGTCATTAAGTCTGAAAAATTGCCGGATGCCGGATTACGCCGTCATCTTCTCTCCTGTTCGGACTGCTTTCGGGATTTTCAAGCTATCCGGCAAACCGAGCCGCCGCCGAAGCCTTTGAAAGCTTTTGCGGCTGGTTCGGGCGAAATCGGGAAATCGAATTCCGGTCTTTTTTTTCGTCCCTTTTCGGTCGGTTTGATGGCGACCGGATTATTGCTCATTTCCATTTTTGCATTTTACTTATTGAGCCGCAGCAGCAGCGACAATGAGGGTAAAAATGAAATTGTCGTGACGACGCAGCCTCAGACTAACACGGCTGCCGGTATCCCGCCGCCGGTTGAAAATGCCGCTCAGGATTCCCAACCGGACAATCTGACCACGCCGCTGCCGCCGGAAGCTGATGATTTTCAGGCTAATCGGAAGAACGATAAAGCTAATTCGGGAAAGAATCGGATAAAAGAGCCGGGCAATGACGTCAAGAAAGATTCTCAGAGATTGATTGCTCAAAACACTGTGCAGATTGATGTAGAACCCCAATCCGTATGGCGCGACGGGCAAGCCGGTCAGCCGGATGACGAACAGCCGAGAGTTCTCAAGGCGGCTGTGACCCGCTTGCAGCTTAATATTCCGCCCGAATACCCGGCTGGTCGCTATGAAATCAGCTTTTACAACGAATCAGGAAAGAAAGTCACGGCGCAATCAGCCGTCCGCCGACAGGGCGGAAAATTGCAGGTAACATTCGATTTACGCAATACAGCCGAAGAACGCTTAAGATTGTGTCTGGCACCGGAGGGAGAAGTGCCGGATTGTTATCCGGTTAAGATTGTCCGAAAAGGTAAATAAGCTTTATTCCAAACCACGCTTTTATCGAGGTGTTATGCCGAAAACTCGCTTTTTCCCGCACGTCGCCTGCATCATCTGTCTGCTGATGTCTCAAATCTGTGACGCGCGCGGCTCTAATCCTCCGGAATCAGTATCGACGACCGGCGCCGAAACGATTTCGGCGACTGACGGCAGTGCGGAAAAGCTCGCTCCCGAAGAAACGAAAAGAAAATTAATTAAAGGCGGCGAAAAACATTTCTATACGGTAAACGCCGATTCAAACGGCTGTTTGAGGTTTGTCGTCGAGCAGAACGGCGTCGACGTGACGATTGAGATTACCGACGCCGCGCATAAAGTCCTCAAAAAAATCGATCGTCCGAGCGGCGGAATCGGGCGCGAAACCGTCACGTTTCTGCCGCCCGGTTCGGGCGTATTCCAGGTTGAAATCAATTCCTGGCTGTCCTATGCGCCGGTCGGCGAATATAAAATCAGCTACACTGCCGACACGCTTGTAACGGCGCAGGACGAAAAACGCAGTCTTGCCGAAGATTTAACGAGCCTCGGGGAAAGGCTTCGCGGCAGTCGCGACCGTGAATCCAAGTCTAAGGCGCTGCAAAGTTATTTCGATGCGCTCAGAATCTGGAATGAACTCGGCGACCGATACGAACAGGCGGTGATTTGTTACGGTCTGGGGTGGACTTATCACGATTCGAGCCGCTTTACGGAAGCCGCCGTGTGGTTTGCCAGAGGTCAGAAGGCAATGCGCCTCAACGGCGACCAATACGGCGAAATGTTGAATCTTGCCGGTCTCGGCTGGACGCTGATACCTTTGGGCGAGCACGAGCTGGTAGCGCATAATTTTCGCCAATCTCTCGCCTTCTTCCGGCGCATAAATCAGGAAACGTCGGTCTCGCAGGCGGCTTTCGGCTTAGGCGTCGTCGAGTATTTGATGGGCGATTATGAGACTGCCGGCATTTCGCTCAGGGAAAGCCTGTTTCTGCGCGAAAAATTAGGCGATAAAAGGGGTCAGGCGCTGGTGCTTATTTCTCTGGCAAACGTTCAGCTTCAGCAAAATCAACCGGCTTCGGCGCTCGAATTGCTTGACCGCGCGCTGAAGCTAGACGGCGCAGCGAAAAATAAAGTCGTTCTGAGCGAAGCGTTGTATACGATAGGAAGCGCCAATAATATGCTCGGTCGGTATGAGACGGCTCTGGAAAATTTTCGCCAATCTCTTTTCATCAATCGCGAGCTTGAAAATATTCTGGGCGAAGCCAAGATTCTAAACGGTTTTTGCGTCGCCTATACGGCGCTCGGGCAATATTCTTCAGCGAAGGAAAATATAGAAAAGGCTTTAAATTTGATTGAAACCATCCGCGACGAAACGCAGGGTTTTCGGCTGCGCCGGTCGTTCAACTCTACGGTTCAGGATTTTTATGAAAATTACCTGCGCCTTTTGATGCTGATGGATGAGCGCGAGCCCGGTAAAGGATATGACCGCGAGGCTCTGCACGTGAGCGAGCTGTCCCGCTCGCGCAGTTTGCTCGACCTGCTTCAGCGCAGAAGCATCTTGCGGGAAAATCGAATATCTCCCGGGCTTATCGAACAGACCGTAAGCTATCAGGCTCAGGTGACGTCGGCATTATTACAATATCGTCAGGCGCGGTCCGAGTCCGAACGCTCGCGTTTAGCTTTAAAAATTCAGGATATTTCTTCGCTGCTCTGGGAAGTGGAAAGCGAGATAAACCGCCCGGGGCAGGCAGCTAAACCGCCGCGCACAAAATCGGTTTTGCCGGTCTCCGACATTCAAAACATTCTCGATGATAATGTCCTGCTGCTCGAATACGCGTTGACCGATGAAGACGCGTATCTATGGGCTGTATCTAAAAAAGATATAAAAAGTTTCAGGCTGGCTCCGAGCCGCGATGTCAGAGAGAAAGCTCGTTCTCTATACGAATGTTTGTCTTCCGCCGCGAGCCGGGGAAAGCCTTCGGCGGATGATTGCCGCGAGCAAATCGAAAAGTTAAGTTTAATTTTAATCGCACCGATTAGCGGAAAACTCGGCAGCCAGCAGCTAATCATCGTCGCTCAGGAAGAGCTTCAGACGGTTCCGTTCGCCGCGCTGAGAAATTTGTCGAAAGGCTCTTTCCTGATAGAGTCGCACGAGATTGTGAATTTACCGTCAGCCTCGCTCCTGAATTTTATATTGAATCAGAAGATGGGAGCGGCAAACGATAAGATTGCGCTTTTCGCCGACCCGGTTTATGAGGCGAGTGATTTACGATTTCCCGAGCCGCGCCCGAAAAACAGGCTCAACGCGCCGGAGACTCAATCGCCGTCGTTTTCTTCGGACACCAGCAGAAGCATAGACTTTTTTCCGGCGCTCACGCAGCCTCGCCTGCCGCGTCTGTTCGCCTCGCGTTTTGAAGTCGATGGAATTGAAAACTCCGTTCGCCCGCTCAAAGTAGTCCGCAAAACAGATTTTGCCGCGACGCGCGAATCCGTGCTGCAAAACGATTTAAGCTCCTTTAATGTGCTTCATTTTGCTACTCACACCTTGCTCGACGAGCAGCATCCCGAGCTGAGCGCTATCGCGCTCTCTATGTTCGACGCCGCGAAATCGCCGATTAACGGCTGGCTGCGGTCGAGCGACATTTTAAATCTTAATTTAACGGCAAATCTGGTCATTTTGAGTTCGTGCCGCAGCGGAGTAGGAAAACGCGTTAGAGGCGAGGGTTTAATGTCTCTGGCACAAAGTTTTTTTGCCGCCGGTGCCCGGCGTCTGATTGCGAGCCAGTGGAAAGTCGAAGATAAAGCATCGGCGGAGCTTATGATTCGTTTTTACAAACATTACTACCAAAGCAAAAATCAAAATGTCATTGCCGCGCTGCGCTCCGCTCAGATTGAAATGATGAAAGATTCGCGCTGGCATTCCCCTTTTTATTGGGCATCATTCAGTTTATGGGGAGATAAGTAATAATCAATCGTGCTTATCGGAATCGTCCTTGTATTCCAAATTTCATCTCCGGTTCATTTTAGCTATTGCTTTTAATCAGATTGTGCTTCTGCCGGAATTTCTCATCATCAAACATTTTCCTAGGAAATTCTTTATTTTTAAATTGTTTTTCCAGTGTTCCATAGATATTCACAATGATTTTTCAATCAACGTAACCTGATTATCAACCGATTTATTAAATTGCCTAAATTGCGTTGTGGTTTTGTGCTATATTGCCTTATATGTTCTTTACCTTTGAAACGCCGTCATATTTTGTATTACGAGGCAGCGATAGATAATTATTTCCCAGGTTGTTAGAGGATTAGATGGAAAAAAGCGACGAGGAATTGATTGCAGATTGCCGGGCGGGCGACGCAGCAGCGTGGGAAAATCTGGTCAGGCGGTATCAGCGGGTGATTTACGCCGTTCCGCGCCGTGCCGGTTTTGATGAAGAAATATCGGGCGAAGTTTTTCAGCAGGTTTTTACGCTGCTGGTTGAAAATTTAGACCGCATTAAACAACCTTCGCAAATTCAGGCGTGGCTCGTAACGACCGCTCGGCGCGAAACTATTCGTCTTTTGCGCCAGCCGAAACCACGTCAAATGGAAGCTCTGACGGGCACCGAAGACGCAGTCGACGAAGTGGCGAATCTGCCCGATCCGATGCCTTTGCCGGATGAAGTTTTATTGCAATTAGAGATGCAGAATCGCGTTCGGATTGCCGTTGAGTCGCTTGACGAGAAATGCCGCAAATTGGTGGAAATGCTTTTCTACAAGGACACGCCGCCGCCGTATTCGGAAATTGCCAGAGTTTTGGGAATCAGCGAAGGAAGTATCGGACCTATGCGGGCGCGCTGTTTACAGAAAGCAATAAACAGTTTAAACAAATAATGTATTTTTTTACATCGTTTAACCTCTGTTAGGTCAGGAGCGATTTTTAAACGCTAAAATTTAAGAATCGGGCGAAATTATGAAGCAAGACTCTCTCCATATCGAATTTGAAAGATTGACCGATTTTGTAGTCGGTCCGCTTTCGGATACAGAGAAATCGGAAATCAAAATGCACCTGCGCGTCTGTCAGGATTGTGCGATGCGGAAAAGGCAGTTGGAAAAGATTATCGGCGTGATGCAAAGCGACCGGATGGAAGAAGTTCCGTCAAATATTATCGAGAACGTGCTTGATTTGTTTCGCAAAAAAAAATCGGCGCTCGGAAAGCCGGTGCTTTTGAAACGTATTTCAGCCGTCAACGGAAATGAAAACTCATTAGTTATGTCCGCCTTCGGTTTGCGTTCGGAACAGCCGGAAACCGAGCTGCAAATGTGGTTTACGGCAGACGATGCGGAAATTAATTTGCTTATGCGGCAAACGGGCGAGACGTGGAACGTAGTGGGACAGGTTTTCTGCAGCTTCATCGGCGGCGAAGCCATTCTGCAATCTGAGGAAACCGAATCAAAAGTCGAGATAAGCGACCTTAACGAATTTTCTTTTACGGAAATTCCAATCGGAACTTACAAATCAATTTTGTGTTTCGCTAACACGGAAATTGAAATTGCCGAGATAAAAATCGGTCTTTGAGATTGCCTCGACAGGGAAAGTTTAATTTTTCGGACTTCTTAACGAAGCCCGCCGGTTTCGCCGATTTCGAGATTGATTTCGTCATCCAAATCTCCAAACGGCTTGTATTTACCGTTCCCGTTTCTGTTCCCGTTTCCGTTCAGCGTCGCTCCGGCAGCGACCTTTCCGTTTCCATTTCCGTTTCCGTTGATTGAGCCGTTTGCCGCTACTGTGGCTTCGCTCTGAAACACTTTCGGTTTTATCGGTGGCTGCGGCGGCGATGGCGGCTGTGGCTGTTGCCGCTGTTGCTGTTGCGGCTGTTGTTGCTGAGGCTGTTGCTGTTGTTGCTGCGGCGGCGGCTCGATGCGCGGTTTCGGATTCCACAGCTCTTCGCGCGCTTCTTCCGTCAGCACTCGCGGCGCGACGCCGACGTTCTCCGTTTTCTGCTGGCTGGCGCGCAGGTTTTCCCGCCGCGGCAGCAAATCCAGATTGTCGGCGACTTCCTCGATTATCGCGCGGCTGATGATTTGTTCTCCGGCGGCGTATCCGGCGAGCATCGCGTTGTCGCACAAATTGTTGATTTGTCGCGGTATGCCTTCCGAGCACTGAAAGATGAAATCTATCGCTCCCGGTGTGAAAACGTTCGGCTGGTCAGAGCCTGAAATCAGCAGCCGCTCGGTGATATAA
>JALZHR010000252.1 GCA_030860665.1 Acidobacteriota bacterium | reverse complement strand
CGTGGGTTTTGTTCCTCGTTTACGGCGCTTACTCCGGCTTGACGGAAGGCGCGGAAAAGGCGATGGTCGCCGATATGGTCTCGGACGAAAAACGCGGCACGGCTTACGGGCTTTACGCTCTGGCTTTCGGCATCACGGTTTTTCCCGCCTCGCTGCTTATCGGCGGCATCTGGAGTCTTTACGGCGCGACGACGGCTTTTCTTTTCAGCGCGTTTTTATCAATCTGCGCGTCGCTTCTGCTTTTGACCGTTAACACAAAACCCGTCACGCAAAGAGGTTAGTCGCCGAGAGAAACGTTGAACGCTGACGGCGAAACGCAGAATTTGTCTTTAATTCATCGTTCTGAATTCATCGTTTCTCTTTGTGGCTAATTTTTCGCCGGTGTTGTAAAATTATCGTTTCGACTCTTAACGAAAAAGATAACTATGGGAAACAAGAAGAATTTAGCGCCCGCCAATCAACAGGGCTTGGACATTCGCCCGACGCCGCGTGAGGAAATGAATCTTTACGCGCTCGACACTTTTCCTTACGAATACGTCGGCAGGAAAATCAAAATCGATTTTGAAATGCCGGAATTTACGGCGATTTGCCCGTTTTCGGATTTTCCGGATTTCGCCGTCATTCGCCTCCAATACGTGCCGAACGAGCGCTGCATCGAGCTGAAAAGCCTGAAATTGTATATCAATTCCTTCCGCGAGGTGAAGATTTTTCACGAGCACGTCGTCAACCTGATTATGGAAGACTTCGTCGCCGCCTGCGACCCTTTGAAAGTCAAAATCGAGGGCGATTTTCACGTGCGCGGCAACATTAAAACCGTGGTGCGCGCCAAATACAAGCGCAAAAAAGGCAAAAAACGCGATAAAAAAGGCAAGGATTCCATCAAGCTAATCGAAGTAGCGGCGGAATAAAGAAAACGCGGAACGCGGAATGCAGAACGATGAATTTGATACACAGAATTTGCGATTCGTCGTTCCGCGTTCCTCATTCCGCGTTTTTCCGTTAGTGGATAGTGCCGCCGCCGGTCGCCGAGGCGGTGGCGGTTTTGACTTCGCCCTGGTTATGCAGGCGGCAGGCGCAGGCGAGCGAGGCGTCGACTCTTTCTTCAATCGCGCATTCCGGCTGCGAGCAGACGATTGCCAGCTCGGAAACGACCAGAAACTTCGCCTTTTCAATCAATCTCTGCTCGCGAAATGAAAGCGGTTTCGACTGCGTCAGAAAGGTCAGTTTTTTCAGCACGTCGGCGACGGCGAAAATATCGCCGGTTTGCAGCCGGGCGACGAATTCGCGCGAGCGGGCTTTCCAGTCGCCCGGCGGTTGGTCGAAATCCTCCGCCAGAAACTTCATTAAAACCTCGCATTCCGTCGGTTTCATAACCGGGCGGATGCCGACGCTTTCGGCTTTGTGTTTCGGCACGAGAATCGAGGAGTTGTTGGATAAAACGCGGAGCGAATAAAATTCTTCGGTTTCCGTACCGTTCTGTTTGCTCTTAATCGCTTCGACCCTGCAAACGCCGTGATTCGGGTATGCGACCTTCTGACCGACTCTGATGTTCATTCCAGCCTCCAAAACATTAAGGCAAGCCTATAAACTACAGCAAGCTGTCTGAAAAAGAATAAATTTTGAGGTTCGGCTCAATTTTAGCAGGAAGCGGCGGATTAGAAAAGGTTTTTTTGGAAAAGTCCGGAAACGTCCCGAATTTAAAACGATTCGGCTCTAAAAAATATAAGCTCAGCCGGTTTCGGATAAATCGTCTTTACCGTTGAAACAGCGCCGGTCAACCGTCTCTTTCACGACGGAGCAGCAGCTCGATTGTAAAGACCGAGCCTTTGCCGACGGTCGAAGCGACCGAGACCTCGCCGCCGTGCAGCCGCGCCAGGTGCTTGACGATTGCCAAGCCTAAGCCCGTGCCGCCGATTTCGCGCGAGCGGGCTTTATCCGTCCGGTAGAAACGCTCGAAAATGCGCCCGAGATGTTCCTGCGAGATGCCTTCGCCCATATCTTCGACGGCGACGAAATCGTGCGTTTCGCCGCGCCGGTGCGAAATCCTCACGCGCCCGTTTTCGCGGTTGAATTTCACGGCGTTGTCAGCCAGATTCGTCAGCATCTGCTCGAGCCGTGCGGCGTCGGCGAAAACGAAAACGTCCGGCGCGACTTCGTTTTTCAGCTCGATTTTTCTTTCGCGCGCCTTTCCGGCGAGATTCGTGAAAACTTCGTCAATCATTTTCGAGAGATTTACCGGCTTCGGTTCGACCGTGATTATTCCGGCTTCGATTGACGAAAGCTCCAGAATATCGTCAATCAGGCGGTGCATCCGCTCGGCGTTTTTGCGAATCACGCCGAGGAAACGCAGGTTGTTTTCGCGGTCTTCGATAGCGCCGTCTTCCAGCGTTTCGACAAAGGCGAGAATCGAAGTCAGCGGCGTGCGCAATTCGTGCGAGACGTTGGAGAGAAACTCCCGGCGGATTTTTTCCAGCCGCTCGATTTGCGTCGTGTCGTAGAAAATCCCGACCGCGCTGCGCGCGCCTTCGATTTCAAACGGCGCGACGCGAACGTCGAAAAAGCGTTTTTCGCCCGTCAAAACTTCAAAATTTATTTCCGAAGACTCGTTTTCTTCCAGCGCGCGGCGAAACGCTTCGTGGACGGAAAGGTCGCGGATGACCTCCGACAGGCGTTTGGTTTCGAGCGCTCCGTTTTTCCGCGCGAAAGCGTCGTAAGCGGCTTGATTCGACGCGACGATGCGCGTATCCGCGGCGACGATAATCACGCCCTCGCGCATCGTTTTGAGAATGTCAATTAAAATCCGGTGCGACGATGTCTGCGATTCGGAAGATTTTGCGAGCCAGTTGCCGAGAAAATTTTTCACAATGGTTGATAGCTATTAGCTGTTAGCTGTTAGCTATTAGCTGTTAGCTGTTAGCAATGTTGTTATCTTTGGTTTGAGCGAAAACTGTGTTTGCAGCCGACACGGCAAATCGCTAATGGCTAACAGCTAACAGCTAACAGCTAACGGCTTTATTTCATCCCGATAAAACGATAGCCGACGCCGACGACCGTTTCGATGCTGTCGCCGCAGTCGCCGAGCTTTTGGCGCAGGCGGCGAATGTGTACGTCGAGCGTGCGCGTGTCGCCGAAATAGCTGTAGCCCCAGACGTTGTCGAGCAGGTTCTGGCGCGTGGCGACGCGCCCGGCGTTTTTCGCCAGATTCGTCAAAAGGGCGAATTCCTTGCGCGTCAGTTTTACCTGCTGACCGGCGCAGGTGACGCGCATATCTTCAAAATCAATCGAGAGCTTTTCGTCCTCGTAGCGCTGAATCGAGCTGTCGTCCGTGCGGCGCAGAACGGCGCGCACTCGCGCCAGAACTTCCTTGACCGAAAAAGGCTTGACGATGTAATCGTCCGCGCCGAGTTCCAGACCGGCGATTTTGTCGCCTTCCGAGGCTTTCGCCGTCAGCATAATAATCGGCGTTTTGCGCGTTTGCGGCTCGCGGCGCAGGCGGCGGCACAATTCCATCCCGCTCATTCCCGGCAGCATCAAATCCAGAATAATCAGCGACGGCGCGCCCGCCTCGCCCAAAGCCAGCCGCAAGCCTTTCTCGCCCGATTCGGCGACCTGCGCCTTAAAACCGTCGCGCTGGAAGTTATAACTCAGGCTTTCGGCAATATCCGGCTCGTCTTCGATAATCAGAATGTGTTGGTTCATAAGTAATTTTCGGTCTTAGGT
>JALZHR010000249.1 GCA_030860665.1 Acidobacteriota bacterium | reverse complement strand
GCACGGGCGAGCCGCCGCCCAGAATCCTGATTTTTTCCAGCCAATACTCGACGCGGTTGCCTTCCTTATCGACCGTCGCGTCGAGCATCAGGATATAAAGGCTGCGCCTGGTCAGAAAAAACTGGTGCGTCGCGTGCATAATCTCCTGCCCGCCGAAATCCCAGACGTTCAACTGCACCTCGCGCTCGTTAACCGCCACTTTCCAATCTTTATAAATCTGAATCCCTTTCGTCGGATTCCTTTTCGGGTCGTATGTCTCCTTAAACAACCTCATAATCAGCGAAGTTTTCCCGACATTCGCTTCACCGACGACTAAAACCTTCGCCTCATTTAATTCTCTGCCATTGTCTTTGAGAGTCTTAAAGTAATAATCGAGTAATTCCCGCTCATTCTTAAAATTTGACGAAATTTCCAAAGGAATCGGATTGTATTCTTTGCCATTCCAAATTCTTAAATTTATGCTTTTTAATTGAACAATATCTGAAGCAGAATGTTTTAATTGGTTTTCATCAATAGAAAGATGAATAAGGCTTGGTAAATTAATAATTTCCTTAGGAATTTCTTTAAATTGATTTTCAGCAAGTGAAAGCTCTTCTAGATTCTCCAAATCAACTAATAGACTACTATTACTGATTTGATTTCTATCTAAAGAAAGAGACCACAAATTCCTCAATTTGGCGAGAGGACTAATATCGCTGATTTGATTTTCAGCTAGAGAAAGTTCTATTAAATTCTCCAAATCAGCTAGTGGACTAATATCGCTGATTTGATTTTTGTGAAATAAAAGCACTTCCAGATTTTTCAAATTAGCTATTGCACTAATATTACTGATTTGATTTTCCGAGAGGAAAAGTTCTTTTAATTTTTCAAAATTAGCAATTACGGAAATATCACTAATTTGATTTCTATCTAAAGAAAGCTGTAACAAATTATTAAATTTACTGATTGCACTAATATCTTTTATTTGATTACCCCAAAGGACAAGACTTCGCAGATTTTTCAAATCACTGAGGAAATTAATATCGCTAATTTGATTTTGATAAAGATAAAGAGATTCTAGCTTTCTCATCTTAGAAATAAGAGGCATTAACATATTCAAATCATCAGAAGTTAAGTTGAGAGAATTGAGATTCAAAAACTCTAAATTATTCTCGATTGCTGCTTTAATCACTTGTCTGGCTTGTTCTATATTCATAATTTTTCACACGGTAAGACTTTCGCGTGACGGAAACGCGCATATTTTATCAGTAAATTACGAATTATCAATTACGAATTACGAATTGAAAGAGTATTTTCCTTCATTCGTAATTCGTAATTTTTAATTCGTAATTTACCTTCTTACGGGCTGACCGTTACATACGCCGGGTCGGACGGTTGACCGTAGGGTTCGTTCTTTTTCAGCAGCTGCACGCGGACTAAAAACTTTTCGGGTTGTCCGGGCGCGGTCGGGGTTAGGGTGAAGTTGACGGATTTGCCGACTCCGCTTTTTACCGTTGTCCAGGTGTCGGAGTTCATCGGGCGCGACTGGACGTTGAACATATCGGAATCGGCTCTGTTTGCCACGACGACGGCGGCTTCGTAGCCGCTCTGGGCGGGGAAAAGCTGGATGGTCGGTTTTACGTCGGCGGGCGAGACGTTGTCGCCGCCCGTCGCGGGAACGATGCCGAGAGCTTCGCCGACGGCATCGGTGTAGGTGTCGGCGATTTGGATGCGCTCGACCAGTTTGACCAGCCGCTCGATGATGTTGGTCGTCAGGACGGCGGGCTGCGCGGGCAGCGATGTTGTCGGGTCAACCGGCGCGGGTGCGCCTTTTTCGCCATAGAGCGATTCGTCGCGGAATTTACGGAAGCTGTCCAGATTCGCTTCCGCCGACTGCTGCGCTTCCAGAAGCCAGTGCACCATCTTGTAATCCGCCTGCACTTTGGCGACATCAGCCGCCGTAAAGCCGAGCCCGACCGCGAACTCGTCGAATTTCAGGGCGAAGTTGGCAAACCACGGCACGAGAGCTTCCAATGCCTGCGGAAGCCAGACTCTCTTGATTTTTTTTATCATAAAATCTCCTATCAAAGTTAATTAATTTAAAAAACAGTCTCGCGAGAAAAGACCAAACCGCGCGATGAACGCTTCATCGCGATACAAAAAACAAAAAACGCCGCCGCTTCGTTCGAGCGGTCACGCGTTTCCTGGTTGTGGGCTACGTCGGTTTTTAAAAGTGAAGAAATTATAGATAGAAATATATTAATTGGCAAGACTTTTTTCCAGGTGAAACTTTTTTCCCGAACGGAAAAGCAGAACCGGACGAAAACGCGTTTAAAATTAAACAGAAACGGCAAAATCCCGGCGAGAACAAGCCCATTCTCGCCGAGAACGAGCACATTCTTGCCAAAAACACGCAAATTCTTGCCGAGAAAATGCAAATTCTTGCCGAGAAAATGCAAATTCCTGCCAAGAAAATGCAAATTCTCGCTGAGAATTTACGTGTTCTCGCTGAGAATTTACGCTTTCCGGCAGGGAATTTGCAGATTCTCGCCGTGAAAACGCTATTTTCCGCAACGTTCAGAGACAAGCGCGGAATTTTTGGCGAAACGGCGCGGCGGCTGATATTTTAGAAATGTTCGGATTAATAAACCGGGAAAGGAGAAACGAATGAATCAGGAAGAAAGCAGGGAAAACGCGGAAAACGAAGGCGCGAAAGCGGGCGCGGAAGGCGAAACGATAACCGAAGCCGACGACGTGATTGACAACGTGCCGGTCGAAAGCATCGGCTCTTACGCCAGAGTCGAGCCGCTTTTGACGGACGAGGAATCGGACGAGACGACCGAGCGCGGCGCGTGAAAACAAATGCAGGGGCAGGCACAAGACCCGCCCCTACAAGATTATTTCGACAAAAAAGGCGAGAGACTTTCCAGAATCTCTCGCCTTTTTCGTGTCTATTCAAAAACGAATCAATCGTTTTCTACCGCGTGCTATTCCTGAGCTTCAAAGTTCAGCTCGGAGAGTTCTTCGCTGACTGTGACCGCTCTGGACGGGAAGGTGTAGCGTTTCGAGACTACGTTGAAGACGTAGGTCTGTCCCGCCGGAACTTCCTCGAAGCGATAGTAGCCGAAGGCGTTGGTGATGGCGCTCTTGCGCTCGCCGGTTTCGCCCGCGTAAGTGACGATGGCGTTGGCGACGCCGCGACCGTTAGCCGTGACTCTACCGCTGACCGTGACCGAAGCCGCCGTCGGCGCGAGCAGCGGAATCTGGTAGATGCCCTGTCCGTGCGTCGCCGCGCGCAACTGTCCGTTCGACGTGTCTTCTAAATCGAAAACGGCGATGCGGGGGAAGCCGGTTCCGAGCGGAGCCCAAAGCGAGCCGTTGTTGACCGAGACGTAGACGCCGATGTCCGTGCCGGCATAAAGGAATCCGCTCGCCGGGTCGACGAAAAAGGCGTTGACCGGAACCTGCGGCAAGCCCGACGCCGCGCCGCTGATTGCCGTCCACGTCGGAGCGATTAAGCCTTCCGAAGCGAAGCTGCTCAGGTTCGAGGTCATGTAAACCTGCGGAGCGTTAAAGCGCGCCAGCGTCACGTAAGCGATTTCCGTGTTATTCGGGTGAATAACGGTGCGCGTGACGAAAGCCGCCGGAACCTGATTCGACGGGTCGAGGTCAACTAAAGGATTCGCGCCGGTTGACGTACCGAAGATGCTGCCGTCGTTCAAGCCGATGATGCGAACAAGGTCGTTCTGCGGCGAGATGCCGATGGCGCTCAAGGGCGACGTGAACGTCTGGCTTTCGGTCGTGTGCGTCGCGCCGGTATCCGCCGAACGATAGAGACGGTCAGCGCCGTAGTAAATCGTGTTCGGCGTGCCCGGTCCGCGTTCGAGCGGCGCGTAGAAGTTGATGACCGCCGTGCAGGTGATGTTGTTGCGAACGGTCGGCGGGCTGTTGCAGCCGCGGAACGTCCACGTGCCTTCAAGCGCCGCGCCGTTGTTCGTGTAGGCGTAGCCCGTCAGGTTGCTGGCGTTGAAATACGTGTGATACTGGTTGTAAATGACGTTGTCGGTCGAGCTTTGGTCAATCACCGAGTAGCCGCCGTCGCCGAAGTCGGTGCGCTGCCAGACAGCGGCAGTCGTAAAGCGGTTCGTGCCGTTGTCCTGCGTGCCGCCAATCAGAATGTTCGGGTCGGTCGGGTGATTGTCGATGCCCATAAACTGCGTCGCCAGGAAGCCGGCGGTGTTTTTCGGAACCCACGCCGCGCCCAGATTGTCCGAGCGGTAAATGCCGCCGTCGCTGCCGAAGTAAATGATGTTCGGGTTAGAAGGCGCGACCGTAATCGCGTGCGAATCGACGTGCAGTCCGGTCGAGCTGCTGACGAAAGCCGTGCCGCTCGTGGTCGAGATGCCGAACGGAAGATTCGGCGAGCCGCCGAGATAAACGCGCGTCGGGTCAACCGGGTCGACGTCGATGGCGATGTCGTAGAAACACTGCGGCGTACAGAAATTGTTGTCAATCTGCTGCGTCCACGTCACGCCGCCGTCGGTCGAAATCAAAACTCTGCCGCCCAAGTTACCGGTCGCGGCATACATCGTCGGCTGCGGAGCGCCGACCGTGTGCTGAATGGCAAACTCAGCCGTCAGCTCGCTGGTCGAGGTGCTTGAAAACGTCGCGCGCTGGACGCCGACAGCCGAGGTCGCCGGCGAAACGGTCGCGTTGTTGTAAACGATGATGCCGCCGCCGTTGGCGACCACGTTTGCCACTAATAAATCGGGATTGAGCGGGTCGATTTCAATATCGCGCACACTCAGGTTCTGGTTGGCGAACGGGTTAGGCAACTGCACGAAGGTCGGCGACCCGGAAGTCGCGTTGTCCGCGCGGTAAATGCCGCGATTTGACGTCGTCGGCGGAGCCGCGCCGCCGTTGATGGCAGCCGCCGCGCTGGTCGAAGCGACCCAAATCATCGCCGGGTTCGTCGGGTGAACGATAATCTCTGCGATGGCGCGTCCCGCGAACGGCGCGCTGCTGCCGAACGGACCGTTCAGAACGGGCGTCGTATCGGCGGTGTCGATGCGATAAACGCCGACGCCGAAATAGCTGTCGGACGAGAAATTCGGCTCGCCCGTGCCGACGTAAACCGTGCTCGGCTGCGAAGGCGCGATGCGAACAGCGCCGATAGCCAGGCTCTGCGCGTTTTGCATCAACTGCGTCCAAGTCGTGCCGCCGTCGAGCGAGCGGTAAAGTCCGCCCTGCGCCGTGCCGACGTAAACGATGTCGGGATTGGTCGGGTGCACGTCGATTGCGGTCACGCGACCGGAAACGGGCGTCGTGACGCCGACCGTCTGACCGTTCGGAATCGGGTCGGGACCAATCGGAACCCAGGCAGCCAGCAGCGCCTCTCTGCCCGGCGAAGCGGGTCTGGCGCGCAGCTCGTCTTCCTGCTGCTGCATTTTCTGGATTTCCGCGCTGCGGATTCTCATTTTTTCTTCGGCGTTGCCGTCAGCCATGCCGCGCCACTCGGCGATTTGATTCGAGCGCCGCAGCATAAATTCTTCTTTGTTGAAGGCTGACTTGGCTTTTCTCAGCATCGCCGGCATATCCGGGTCGTCTATAAAATACTCTGCTACCGTGCTATACGGAACAAACCATGCTGCAGCGGCGAGAGCGAAGAGGGCGATTACAAAGAATCTCAGGGTAAAAAGTTTTTTCATTACATTCTCCTAAAAACAAGCACAGGGTTTAAAGATGCGCTTCCCGAATAATGCTTTTGGGGCGGGCGGCGCGTGGCTTTAATGTCTGTCTACTCAAAAATTAATGGGACAAGCGTGTAGTAAAAAAATGCTAAAGCAAATCCAAAGCAAAATCAATCTTTTTCGGCGCTTTGCCTTAACTTTTTAACTATTTCAGACTTTTAGTCGTTAATTCGCCCTGCTCCTGAAATCGTGGGCACGCGCGACGGTGAAAAAAATAGCTTTTCGGCTTTCGCGGGTGTTTTTTAGAGTATATCTCCGGGAGATGTTGTCAAGGCTCATCGGTTACTGAATAATGCTAAAGCATACGCCCGGAAATTTCAATCCGCTCGGGGCATTTTCGGCATCAAATTCGGCAATGAAATGATAAATTGGAAATTCGGCGCGATTATGAAACAATGTTTTTATCTACTGATACTTATCTTGATAGCCGCGAGCGCGCAGGCGCTTTCGGCGCAAAGCAAATCCGGGATGAATCAAAAGGCTACAGAACAGGCTGACAATCAACCGGCGGGATACGATTGCCTGCCGCCGGACGTTAAGCTCGATACGGTCGTTTCGACCGCCGAGGTCGAGACGCCTGAAGGCGGCAGCAGAATCGAGCGCGAAACGGTCAAACAACGGCTCGATAAAATGAAAGCCGGGTGCCGAGCCGGTAAACTGATGGATGCCGAGGGCAGGGAAATTCGCTTTTACCGGCTTCAGGGCTGCTGGGGAAATCCGCCGCCGGATTACCTGCAAATTCTCGAAAATCAGGAAAAGGAGCTGCGGGAATTAAAAAAGAAATACACCGTCGTCGAATTAACCTGCAATCCTTCGGGCGGCTTGCCCTTTTAATAACGGAAAACGGAAAACGGGAAATGGAAAATGCAGGTCGATGACTTTCATTTTCCATTTCCCGTTTTCCGTTCGATTCCGTTCTTATTTCTTCGCCGGGCTTTGATAGCCTTTGCGGTTCGACAGGCTGAGCTTTTTGTCTTTCTCGCCGTCGACGCTCACCTTCAGCTTGTGCCATTTGCCGTCGAAATTGTCGGCGTAAAAGCCGACGACGTATTGATTCTCGACTTCCGCCTGAATTTTTTTACAGATGGCGTAGATGAAAAGGCGGCTTTGAACCTCGCGCTCGAACGCCTGACCGCCGCTGGTTTTGCTCAATTCGGCGAGCGCCGCCTGGTTGAGCCGGTTCGTTTCCGTCAGCCCGAGCGTCTGTCGTCTGCCCTGATTGCGGTGAATATCGGAATAACCCCATTCCTGCCGCCGGTTTTCGTCGTGAAAGGCGATGGTGTAAATCGGCAGGTTCACGCTGCGCAGGTGCAGGCGCAATTCCTTCAGGCTGTGGTGGCTCGAATGGTCTTCGCCGTCGGTCAGAACCAGCAGAACCTGTTTCGAGTTTTTTCTCTCGCGGATTTTACCGGAAGCCGCGAAAATCGCGTCGTAAAGCGAGTTCGGCGTGGAAGGCTTCGCGTCGGTCAGAGCCGTCTCAATCTGCGCGCCGGTCGGGACGAAATCCGTCGTCAGGCTGCCGCGCTCGTTGAAAACCGTCACGAAAAAGCTGTCTTTGGCGGGCAGCTCGCCGGTAAATTTTCGGAGCGATTCCAGAACGTTCGCCGAGCGGTCGCCGGTCGCCGTGTGCATATCGTAGACGATGCCGAACGCGACGGGCGCTTCTTCAGCCGAAAATTCGTCGATTGCCTGCTCGGCATTGTTGTCGAAAATCTGAAAATCCTTTTTCTGCAAGCCTTTGACGTAATTCCCGTTTTTGTCGGTGACGGCGATATTCAGCGTCACCAGATTCGTTTCGACGCGAATCGTCTCGTCGTCGTGCTGCGGCTGCGGCTGCGGCTGTTGTTGTTGGGCGAGCGAATAAACCGAAAATGTAGTTAGTATAACGGCGGTTAATAATAATTTTATAGATTTCATAATGCTGCTCCTTTTCGACTGCATTTCTAAACCCGACGCCCTTTGCCCGAATTTAATACTTCCACCTGTTAAAGCGTAAAAGATTGCGAAAAAGTTACATTTTTGCGGATTAAAAAAAATAAAAGCAGGATTTCGAGGCGTTTCGGCGGCGCGAAACGGATTTTGCTTTATCCTGATTTTTTTAAATTGTGGTAATCTTCTAAAAAAACATTTAAAAAATTATGATTCTGTCCGCTTTTCTGTCCGCTTTTTTTCTTTTTCAAGTTCCGAGCGTTTCGCCGCGTCCGGCTGAAACTCCGAAACCCGCAGCCGCGCCCGTCGCCGCGACGGTTCAGACGGACGAGCCGCCCGTCGTGACGAGACACACAGCGCGAATCGGCAATCGAACGCTGAATTACAACGTCACGACCGGCTATCTGCCGATTCGCAACGCGCAGACGGGCGAGACCGAGGCGCGGATTTTCTTTATGGCTTACACTTTGGAAAATCCGCCCGCAGGTCGCCCGCTGATGTTTTCCTTTAACGGCGGTCCCGGCTCGGCTTCGGTCTGGCTGCATCTGGGCGTTCTCGGACCTAAACGCGTGAAAATGCTGGATGACGGCTTGATGCCGCCGCCGCCGTATCAGATGGAAGACAACGAATCGACGTGGCTGACGGAAACCGACCTGGTTTTTGTCGATACGGTCGGAACGGGTTATTCGCGGGCGACGAAACCGGAATTCGGCAGCAAGTTTTTCAGCGTCAACGGCGACATCGAATCGGTCGGCGAATTTATACGGATGTATCTCGGGCGTTACGAGCGCTGGTCTTCACCGCTTTTTCTGGTCGGCGAAAGCTACGGCACGACGCGCGTCTCCGGATTGTCGAATCACCTGTTTGAAAGAGGAATCGGCTTGAACGGGATTCTGCTCGTCTCGACCGTTTTGAATTTTCAGACGATTCGCTTTGCCGAAAACAACGATTTGCCGCTCGTCCTGATTCTGCCTTCGTATGCCGCGACCGCGTGGTATCACAAGCGGCTTTCGCCGCAGATGCAGGCGAAACCGCTCAGGGAAATCGCGCAGGAAGCCGAAAATTTCGCGATGAACGAATATCTGCCCGCGCTGCTGCGCATCGACCGGCTTTCGGCGCAGGAACGCGACAATCTGCTGGACAGATTCAGCCGTTTGACGGGCTTGAGCCGGGAATTTATCGAGCGCAATAATTTTCGCGTCGAGCTGGGCGAATTCAACAAAGAGCTTCTGCGCGACCGTCGCCGCACGACCGGGCGGCTCGACAGCCGATTTACCGGAATCGACCGCGACGCGGCGGGCGACAACGCCGAAACCGACCCGAGTATGAACGCGATTCGCCCGCCCTACACTTCTGTTTTCAACGATTACGTGCGGCGCGAATTAGGCTTCAAATCCGATTTGGAATATTACATTTTAGGCGGCGGCATCGGGCAGTGGAACTGGAACGTGAACAACGGCTACACCGACACTTCGATGAGCCTGAAATCCGCGATGGCGAAAAATCCGTATATGAAAGTGCTGCTCGCCAACGGCTATTACGATATGGCGACGCCGTTTTTCGCCGCCGAATACACAATCTCGGCGATGAATCTCGACCCGCAGTTGCGTCAAAACGTCACTTTCACATATTACGAAGCCGGGCATATGATGTATATCGAAAAAAATTCGCTGCGGAAGCTGAAAGAAGACGCGGCGGCTTTTATTCAGGGCGCGCTGCGGCGTTAAGCGAGAAGCGGGAAGCGAAGAGCGAAAAGCAAAAGAAATCTTTCTCTTTATCGCCTTCCGCTTTTCACTTTTCGCTCTTTTTACTTTCTGAAATCGGCGCAGCCTTTTGCCTCGATTCTTGCCAGATAATTCAGCGCGTAGCGATAGGCAATGTAAACACTCCTGGAATTGACGTTTTCGACTTTATCGCGCGAGGTGTGCAGATAATCCTGCCAGTTTGCCGTCATCCCGTGCAGCGAAATGGCGGGAATTTTTTGCTTGCGAAACGATGCGGAATCGGAGCTGGCATATTCGATTCCCGCGTCGGCAAAGGGAATTTTCATCTCTTTGGAAGTTTCCTTTGCCAGCTCAATCAGTTTTGAATCCGAGATATTCGTCATCGCCTGCGGGTAGGTTAAGCCGAAGCTGTCGAAATTGACCATCGCGCAATATTGCCCGCGTTTTTCTACCGGAATCGACTCCGCCATCTCATTCGACCCTAAAAGTCCGAGCTCTTCTTTACCGAAAGCGGCGAAAACAAAGGTTTTCTGCGTGTTAAAGTCCTTTATCGTACGATATAGATTTGCCAGGACGACGATACCCGTCCAATTATCGATCGCGCCGCAGCCGTCGCTGACTTTATCGTAATGCGCGCCGACTACTACGGTTTCTTCGGTTTTGCCTTTTTTCGTGAGGATAACGTTTTCGACGTTTTTTATTTTTTCGACTTTAATATCGGCATCGGTCGCGCCCATTTTTCTGAACAGTTTTTTGACCGCTTCGAGCCGTTCGTCGTTTTTGCAGACGTTAGCGGCGATGTCTTCCTTGATTTCCGCTTCGGTCGAAATCTTTACGCCGCCGCCGTCCTGCGCCGCGATGGGGAGCGTTGAAGCAATCAATAAAAATAAAGCTGAAATTAAATTTTTTAAGCGCCTGTTTTTCCTCATTGTGCCTGTTTTCCTTTTAAGAGTTTCGTTGCGCCAAGCCGCGCGCTCGATAATTTAAAACCAATCAGGCAGTGTTTGGCAAATTCTTTCGCAGTTGCTTTAGATTCGCTCTAAAGAAAAAATTCACAGGAACGGCAAGCAGGATAAACGGGGACAAAGAAAAATCATTCTTCCATCCTTGTTTATCCTGCCGTCCCTGTGAATTCAATTTTCTAATTCGCCGGCGATTAGCGAGCTGCGCCAGTGCCGGAAGTCGGACGATTCGCGTCGTGAAATTCCTGAACTTCGACCTTGCGGCGTTTCGGAATCAAGCCAGCCAGACCGAGCAAGCCGAGCAGCCCAAGCCAGCCCCAATCGAAACCGTCGTCGCGCTCGACCGTTCTCGTCTGCGTCGGTCGGTCGTTGTCCCGGTCGGTTCGCGTATTGCCGTTTGCGTTCGCTTGCGCAAATATCGTAAAAGCGGTTATCGCAATCAAAAGCAAAACGAGCATACTGTATCTGATAAACCTTACCATATCAATAACTTTCATAATTATCCCTCCTTGATTTTCAGACGAATCGCGCAGCGTTGCCGCCGATTCGCTAAGGTAAATTTCAGCTTGTAGCGCCGCGGCTGCCGAGGTCGTTCCCGACCGCGTCGCTGTTGTTGTTAGCATTCGGATTAACTTGCTCGACCTCGACTTCGTTGCGGCGCACGGTTTCGTGAACCGTCTCGACGTGCTCGGTCACGTTTTTGCCAATCACGATTTCTTCGACGACGCGCGCCTGTTTGCCGACGACCGGGACTTCGGCGTGTTCGGTAATGACCAGTTCGCCCTCGCGGAAATTCGTCAAATCGGCGTCAGTGACTTCGCGGTTGACCGGGCGGCGATTGACGACGATGTGTTCTTCGCGCAGTCTTAAATTCGCTTCGACCGGCTTTTCGATGATGCGGCTGCGGATGCGCGCGCCTTCGCGCTGGACAATTTGTTTGCCGACTTCGAGCTGTTCTTCGATAATCGGAATCGAAGTTTGATTCTGCAGTTGATAATCGGCGGCATTTTGCGCCGTCGCCGCCGGTGTCGCCGCGTCGTTAACGGCGGCTAAATTCTGCGGGTTGTAGGGCTGCTGATTGAGTTGCTGTTGCTGCTGTTGATTGTATTGCCCTTCAAAATTCTGCGGCGGCTGATTGGATTGCGCGGCGTACGCGTCGACGTCAATAGCGCCGTGGCGGTCCAGAATCGCGGCGGCTTCCAGCGCTCTTTCCGGCGAATCGACGTGAACGGTAATAATCGCGTCGGCATTGCTCGCCGCATTGGCGTAATTTTTCGCGGTTTTTTGGTCGGAGCCGAACAATGAATTGAAAAAATTACTGATGCTTTCGCC
>JALZHR010000244.1 GCA_030860665.1 Acidobacteriota bacterium | reverse complement strand
GGTCGAATCCCTGTCCCACTCGTAAACCGCGCCGGTCGATGAAGGAATCTCGTTCCATAAAGGATTCTGCTCGGCGAATTCGCTGTAAAGCCGTTTATAAGTTTCCGGCTCGAAAGCGGCTTGCAGGTGTTCCCTGACTTCGTCGAGCGACGCCCAGATGTCTTTCAGAAAAACGTCGTTGCCGTCCGAATCCTGCCCGATAGGTTCGAGATAAACGTCCTTGACGACCGTTCCCGCCAGCGCGTAGGCGACGACCAGCGGCGGCGACATCAGAAAATTCGCCTTGATGTTCTGATGAACGCGCGCCTCGAAGTTTCGATTTCCCGACAGGACGGAAGCGGCGATTAAATCGTTTTCGATAATGCCTTCCTCGATGCCCGAATCCAGCGGTCCGGAATTGCCGATGCAGGTCGTGCAGCCGTAGCCGACGAGGTTAAAGCCGATTTCGTTCAGATACGGCTGCAAGCCGGTTTTTTCCAGGTATTCCGTGACGACGCGCGAGCCGGGCGCGAGCGAGGTTTTCACATACGGCGGAACTTTCAAGCCTTTTTCCACCGCTTTTTTCGCCACGATTCCGGCGGCAATCATCACCATCGGGTTCGACGTGTTCGTGCACGAGGTAATCGCCGCAATCAGAACGTCGCCGTGTCCGACGGCGGTGGTCTGCGGCGGGCAGTCTTCCGGCACGACGTCGACGCGGTCGGGCGTCGGGCGATTGTTCATCATCTCGACTTCGGTCGAAACGTTTGTGTTTTTCGTGCTCACCCAATCGCCGCGGTCGAGCGGCAGCGGCACGCTGACCTGGCTCTGCATTCCGCCGCCCATTACAGTCTTCGCCGCACGCGTGCCCATCGTCACCACAAAGCGTTTGCTCAAATCCTCGGCGGGCTTGCCGTAGCCGCCCTCTGCGACCGAATGCGAGAAAAGCTCTTTGAAACGGTCGTCGAGCTGCGACAGCTCGATTCTGTCCTGCGGGCGTTTCGGACCGGAAACCGAGGGTGTGACGGTCGCCAAATCCAGATTCAGAACGGTCGTGTAATCGACCTCGCCTTCCTGCGGGATGCCGAACATCTGCTGCGCTTCGTAATAATTTCTAATCGTTTCGACGTGCGCTTCATCGCGCCCGGTAGCGCGGAAATATTCGAGCGTTTTGTCGTCGACGCCGAAAAAGCCCATCGTCGCGCCGTATTCGGGAGCCATATTCGCAATCGTCGCGCGGTCGGTCGCATTGATGGAGCTTGCGCCCTCGCCGAAAAACTCGACGAATTTGCCAACGACCTTCGCCTTGCGCAGCATTTCCGTGATGCGCAGAACCAAATCGGTCGCCGTCGCGCCCTGCGGCAGCTCGCCCGAAAGATTGACGCCGATAACGTCGGGCGTCAGGAAATAGACGGGCTGACCGAGCATTCCGGCTTCGGCTTCGATGCCGCCGACGCCCCACGCAACGATTCCAAGCCCGTTAATCATCGTCGTGTGCGAGTCCGTGCCGACTAAAGTGTCGGGAAAATAAACACCGTCGCGCTCGAAAACGCCCTTGCCCAGATATTCCAGATTGACCTGGTGAACGATGCCGATTCCCGGCGGCACGACGCGGAAGCCGTTAAACGCCTGCGTGCCCCATTTCAGAAAGCGATAACGCTGCTCGTTGCGGTGAAACTCGATTTCCATATTGCGCTGGTAAGCAGCTTCGCTGCCCGCGTAATCGACCTGCACCGAGTGGTCAATCACCAAATCGACCGGCACGAGCGGCTCAATCAGCTTCGTGTCGCGGTTCATACGCTCGACCGCCGAGCGCATCGCCGCCAAATCCACCAGGAGCGGAACGCCCGTAAAATCCTGCAACAGAACGCGCGCCACCGTAAACGGAATTTCCTCCTTGCGCTCGCCGCCGAATTCCCAGGCAGCCAGATTGCGAACGTCTTTTTCCCGCACCTTTTTCCCGTCGTAATTGCGCAAAACCGATTCCAGCACGATACGAACCGAAATCGGCAGGCGCGAGATTTTACCGATGCCCTCTGTTTCCAACTGCGGCAGACTATAAAAAACGCCGTCCTCGCCGCCGCCCGTCCTGAATGTTTGTCTGGTATTAAAAAGATTGTGTGTCATAATTTTTTTGATTGCGTAACGGCAGATAGCTTCAAATTTGCCGTGTAAATCAAATTATTATTGTAAAACGGAAAACGAAAAACTCAAGCAATTCCGCCTTTTAGTAAAAAAATTCATCTAGCCGTCCGCGCAGATTCCCGATTCTAATATCTTTGCGCGGCAAATATTAATATTCAAGGCTCAGATTATATTTTACGATGAAAAGAAATGTAGGAGCAGGCACTCGGGCGCGCCCCTGCAAACTTTATTTGACTTTTGAACTTTTCACTTTCGCTTAATCGCGCTATATTCAATTTTCGGCAATTATAAATAGAGAAAGAATCGATTTAGATTCACGATTCACGGTAAATTATGATGGACGGTGACAGTAGTAGAAATGGCAGAAACGCGTTCGGCACTCAGAAAAATCGGGGTGAATCTGCGCCGCTCGCGCGAGCGTCTGCGTCGCGGTCTGTCTTCTTCCAATAGCCGCCTGATAGCTTATCTCGCCGTTTTAGGTCCCGGAATCATCGCCGCCAATGCGGGCAACGACGCCAGCGGAATCGCCACTTACTCGACCGTCGGCGCGGCTTACGGCTACTCGCTGATGTGGGTCTTTATCCCGATGACCGTCAGTTTAATCATCGTGCAGGAAATGTGCGTGCGGATGGGCGTCGTTACGGGTCAGGGCTTGGCGGATTTAATCCGCGAGCGATTCGGCGTGCGCTGGACGGCGCTCGTGATGCTGGCGCTGCTGATTGCGAATACGGGCGTCATTATCTCGGAATTCGTCGGCATCGCGCAGGCTTCGGAGCTTTTCGGGATTCCGCGTTATTTCACCGTTCCGCTGACCGGCGCGCTGATTTGGTGGCTGGTCGTCAAAGGCACGCAGAAACGGGTCGAGCAGGTTTTTCTGGCGATGTCGCTCGTGTTTTTCGGCTACATCGTTTCGGCTTTTCTGGCAAAGCCGGACTGGTCGCAGGTCGGGCGCGAATTTTTACAGCCTTCCGTCGAGTTCGACCGGTTTTACCTGTTCACGGTGATGGCTTTAATCGGAACGACGATTACGCCGTTTATGCAGGTTTTCGTTCAATCGTCGGTCGTCGAAAAAGGAATGGACAAGGACGATTTGCCGCTGGCGCGCGCCGACGTCGTGACGGGAACGCTTTTCGCCTGTCTGATTGCCGCTTTTATCGTCATTTCGACCGCCGCGACGCTGAATACACAGGGCATTACCGAATTGGATTCCGCCGCGACCGCCGCGGCGGCGCTCGCTCCGGTCGCCGGGCAATACGCGAAATATCTTTTCGGCATCGGGCTTTTCGGCGCGGCGATGCTGGCGATGGGCGTCCTGCCGCTGGCGACGGCTTATTCGCTGACCGAAGCCTTGGGTTTCGAGAAGGGCTTGTCGCACAGTTTTCGCGAAGCGCCGATTTTTCTCGGCATTTTCACCTCGCTCATCGTCATCGGCACGATAGTCGCGCTCGTGCCGCACATTCCGCAGATTCAGCTTTTGCTCGTCACCCAATCAATCAACGGCTTGCTGCTCCCGGTCATTCTAATCGCCATCGTCTCGCTCTCGTCAAACCGCGAGATTATGGGCGAGCACGCCAATCGCGGCTGGTTTAAAGTCGCCGCGTGGCTGCTGACGATTATCGTCTCGTGCCTGTCGCTGGCGCTCATCGGCTCGACGCTGCTGCAAGTCTTTTCAATTGGAAATTAAGAATTAAAAATCGGGAATCGTGCTTTTCACCTTTTCAACTACTTCTCGGCGGTAACAATGCTGATGTCGCCGTTTCTCTCCAGGTGCGCGGTGTGAATTTGGGCAATATCAGGGTTATTGCCGCTGTTGCGCATCGCTTCCTTTATATCCCTTTCGCTGATATGAGAGCCTTTCATCGCGTCCCACAGAATCTCGCCGTCGCGGACGAGAAGCGTTCTTTTTCCCTTGATTACTTTGCCGAAGCCGTCCGCATAAAACGCCGTCGCCGAAAGAATCCAGTGCATCGCAACCAGCACGATGCCGGCTCCGAGCGTCGGGAAAAAAGGAGCGTTTCCCGTAATGGCGCGGCTGATGACCGAGCCGAAAACAATCCCGAGCATTACGTCCAAAGCGGTATTTCTGCCCATAAAACGCTTGTCGCCAATCCGAATCATAACGATTGCGGCGATAAAAACGATTGCCGCCCGAAGCATCATCCGCCAGACGTCCAAATCCTTGCCTTCAATCTCAAGCCCCAGCAGCCAGCTAATATTCGACCAGATATCCTCAATCATACTGCTTTTAAAATACTTAATAAGGCGGCGTTTTACGCGCCGCTTCTTTTCGTTTAAGCTAAATCTTGTCTAAAAAATAGAGTATCAGAACGCGGATTTAAGATTTGTTTGTTAAAATACATTCGGAAAATAACTTAATCGCCCCGGAAACGAGACTTTTCGAGAGATTTATTATATTGAGCTTTGGTTAGGAATCCCGGCAAAATCGAAATTTATGGAATCACTTTTTGTTTGCAATATGAGCGCGCTGACCACGACGCAAAGAGCGCGTTACAAGGAAATAATCGAAAAACTTAACGAAACCCGGCAAGGTCTGAAAGAGCTCAACGACGGTTACGCCTTTCGCTTCAAAGCCGAATCGCAGATGATTCTGGAAGCGGCGGAGTTTATCGTCTATGAACGGTTGTGCTGCCCGTTTTTCAATCTCGAACTGGCGGTCGAGCAGGATTCCGACCGTCTCTGGCTGCGCCTGCGCGGAGAGGAAGGAGTAAAGGAATTCATCCGCTACGAATTTAATCTCGACTAAATTGACGATTGCAGATTTCCGGATGCCTGCGCGATAACTCCGAGACCTGACCCGGCACGAAAACCGGGAAAGAGAATTCTAAATTATAAATTGTAAATTCTAAATTCTCGCGGAAAACATTATCCGAATTAATTTAGAATTTATAATAGAATTTACAGTTTCGCCCCTGATTAACCGCTGTTTTACTTATTTTTGCGCAAAGCCCCGAAATTGCCGCCGACCCCATCACAGACGCTTCCCGCTTCAGTATCCTCCCGCCGCCGCGCTTTTTACTCTGCTGATAGCGGATAAATAAAGGCGCGGATTGTTTTTTTAGCCGAATCAAAGCTCGGGAATCAACTCTCAAAATCAGCCCGCCACGATTCTTAATTCTTAATTTTTAATTTTTAATTCCTAATTGCGGCAGTCGCCCGGTTTCGCCGTGTTTTCAATTCGCCCGATTCGTGTTAATTTGTGGCTGACGTTTCCAGACCGCCGACCGACGAATATGAAATCCAGCGAACTGCGAAAACATTTTTTTATTTTCATCATTTTTGCCAGCATCGTTACATTCGTGCTGGTGACGCTGCCGTTTATCGAGCCGATTCTGCGGCAATACGTGGTCGTTTTTTTCGGCACGACCGACGCGCGGATGGGCGAGACGGCGGGCAACCTGTTCGATACGCTGCTGAAAGTCGTCAAGATTTTCGTCTGGATGGGCTTGATTTTCGCCATCGTGCGCTTTTTCAATTCGCTGATTACCGGCACAATCCTGCGCAACACGGGCAGCTCCGAGCTGACGACGCTCATCCGCAACGTCATCTCCATTATTATTTTCGTCGTCGCTTTTACGATTGTCGTCAAATCGCAGTTCGATACGGATTTGACGACCTTCTTTGCCGGCTCGACGATTCTGGCGGTCGTCATCGGTCTGGCATTGCAGGACACGCTCGGCAATCTTTTCGCCGGAATCGCGATGCAGGCTGACCAGCCGTTTCAGGTCGGCGACGTGGTCAATATTCCGAACAAAGGCTCGGGCGTCGTCGAAAACGTCTCGTGGCGCGGCGTAAAAATCCGCACGTTTCAGAACAAGCTCGTTCTGATTAGCAACGCCGTGCTCGGCAAAGAGGCGATTGAGGTCGCGCCGCGCGACAATCTGAACGCGCGGCTGGTTTTTTTCAACACGCTCTACACGGATTCGCCCGCGCGGACGATTCAATTGATTCGCGATGTGGTCAGACAGGTCGAAAACGTCTCGCCGAAAATCCGCCCGATTGTACGCATCCGCAATCTCGGCGATAACGGAATCGACTGGGAAATCAAATACTGGCTCGAAGATTACTCGAAATTCAACGACACCGATGCGCTTATCCGCCTGCGCGTCTGGTATGCCTTCCGGCGCGAAGATATTAATTTCGCCTATCCGACGCGCACGCTGTATATCGAAAATAAACAGCCCGAGCCGAATCTGGAAGAATCGACGCGCGAGTTTTTTGAGCGTTTAAGCGAAGTTCCGCTTTTCGCGCCGCTGACCGACGAGGAGACGGAAAAACTCGCCAGAGCGAGCGAGGCGAAAATCTTTTCGCCCAACGAGCCGATCGTCCGCAAAGGTCAGGAAGGCGGCTCGATGTTCGTCATTCATCGCGGCTCGGTCAAGGTACAGATTACCGAAAACGGCTTTCCGAAAACCATCAACACTTTGAGCGAAGGCGAATTTTTCGGCGAGATGGGACTTTTCACGGGCGCGCCGCGCTCGGCAAACGTCGTCGCGGCGGAAGAAACCGAGGTCTTGGAAATCAAAGTGTCCGCTCTGAAACCGCTTTTCGACGCCAACCCCGAGCTGGTCAAAGACCTCAGCAAAACCATCGCCGAGCGCCAGGCGCTGCTGGCGCAGAAAAACACCGAAAACACTCAGACGACGGAAGAAGAATCGAAAGGCATTTTTAATTCGATTAAAAGCTTTTTCGGGCTGAGCTAATCAATTACGAATTACAAATTACGAATTACGAATGAAGGAAATGTCTTTCAATTCGTAATTCGTAATTTGTAATTCGTAATTGAAAAAGGCTGGCAGTCTCGAAAAACCGCCAGCCTTTTTTGTTTGTAATCTGCTGATTTTTAATACAGCGTAAAGGTGTATTCCACGACCTTCGTCACCGAATAGGGAACGCCGCCTTTTTTCGCCGGTTCAAAGCGAATGCCGCGAGCCGCCGCGATTGCCTGTTCGGTCAGCCCGAAGCCGAGACCGCCGACCGGCGAGATGCTGCCGATTGTTCCGTTAGCCAGAAACGTCACGCGCACGCGCACGACGCCCTGAATATTGTTCTGACGAGCCGCGTCCGTATAATTGGCGCGCGGTTTCGAGATGATTTTCACGCCTTCGGTCGGACCGACCGGTTTCGGTTCGGGCTTTTTGAAACTCGGCGGCGGATTAGTGTTGCCGCCGTTGCCATCCTCATCGCCGTCGCCATTACCATTTCCGTTTCCGTTGCCGGAGCCGATACCGTTTCCGTTGCCGGTTCCGCGTCCGCCGCCGAATCCGGTTCCGGTGCCGCCGCCCATACCGCCGCCGCTGCCGCGACCGTCGGATAATTTCGCCGATTGTCCGAGCTCGCTGCCGATAGGCTGCTCGGTGCGCTCAATCTTGCGGTCGCCCTGAGTCGACATATATTTTTTCAGCTCGGAATCAAACTGGGGAACTTTCGATGAAGGCGGGTCAAGCTGTATCTGCGTCTGTCGCGGAGGCGTTCCCTTGGAAACGTCTTCGTCTTCTTCCTTACCGCCGCCGCCGCCGCCGCCGCCTTTCTCTTTATTCTTTTTCGGCTCTTCCTCGACTTCTGCCGGTTCGTCAGCAACGACCATCGCGTTCATCAAATCCGTATTGCCCAATCCGGCGGCGTATAATTCCTTGGTGAAAAGCGACCAGACGACGCCCGCGAGGCTCATCGTGATAACGAACACGCACGCGCCCAAAAGCAGCATATTGCGGATTCCCGAATTTTTTTCCTCGATAACCGTAATGTGATAACCGCCATCTTCCCTTGCGTAAGCCGTCTGATTGTCGCCGGATTGAAAGTTCGACTGGTATTGATGCCCGTTGGAATCGCCCGTGTGAAATCCGTTGCCGTTTGCGACAGCCGTTTCTTCGGGCAGGAACTCGTCGTCCAGAACTTTTTCTTCCTTACTGCCGGCGGTCGAAAAAGCGACGGTTTCAGCTTCAAACGATTTATTTTCCGCTGCCGGGATTTCAGCCACCGTCGCCGCCGTGACCGGCGTAAAGGTTTCCGTTCTTAAATTTTCGGTCGCTGCCGGTGTTGCTG
>JALZHR010000195.1 GCA_030860665.1 Acidobacteriota bacterium | reverse complement strand
CGCGCCGCTCACGGGCTGGCAAAACCAGTCGATGTCGCCGAATCAGCAGTCGCAGACGCCGTATTTGTCGCCGCCGATGATGGCGGTAACCGGGCAAAACCAGACGCTGCCGACCGTTTCGCTCGTGCTCGGCATTCTCGGTTTGATACTTTTGTGCTGCTGGGGCGGAATTCCTTTCGGGCTGGGCGCGCTGATTACCGGCTATCTGGGAATGAATAACGCCAACAACAACCCGACCCAATACGGCGGCAGAGGGCTGGCAATCGCCGGGATGGTAATGGGCGCGGCGAGTCTGGTGTTCGGCTTGATTATGCTTCTGGTGATGATTGCGGGAAATATCGGCGGCAGATAAACAAGCCGGGCAGCGAAAGAAGCGGCAGCCAGCCAGCCAGCCGGCGGAAATCTTTAAAAACAGTGCTTTGTAAGCGATGCGAGTAACTTTGCGAGTGGTTTCGGGTCCGCACACGGGACGCGCATTCACCTTCGACCAACACGATACGTTTTTAATCGGACGCACCGAAACGGCGCATTTCTGCCTGCCCGAAGACCGTTATTTTTCCCGTCATCACTGTTTGCTGGAAATCGCGCCGCCGCAGTGCTTTCTGCGCGATTTAGGCTCGACCAACGGAACTTTCGTCAACGGGATGCGGCTGGAAACCGCGCATCTGAAAAGCGGCGACCGGATACAGGGCGGCGAGACGGTCATCGAGGTCGAGGTCAGCGCCGAGCCGCAGCCTTTCACGTCCAACCCGCAGCAACAGCAGCAGCAAAATTATAACTCGGTCGTGCCTTCGACCGTCACGATTCAATGCCTGAACTGCGGCTTGCTGGCGAAAGCCGAAGCCTCGCGCCCGGACGCAAAGCTGTCCTACGTCTGCGACGACTGCCGCGCCAAGCTGAAAAATAACCCGCAGCCGATTCCCGGCTACGAGATGATTCGCAGTCTCGGGCAGGGCGGAATGGGCAGCGTGATGCTGGCGAGAACCGCCGACGACGGGCGCGCCGTCGCCATCAAGACGCTTTTGCCCGAAGTCGCCGTCAGCGAGCAGTCCTTAAAACGCTTTATGCGCGAAATCGAGGTCGCCGCCAGCCTGCGTCACCCGCACATCGTCAGCTATCTCGAACACGGCACGCACAACGGGATTGTTTATCTCGTCACCGAATACGTGGGCGGGATGGACGCTTCAAAACTGGCGAAGCATCGCGGCGGCAAGCTCGATTTTCGCGAGGTCGTGAAAATCGTCGAGCAGACGCTCGCCGCGCTCGATTTCGCGCATTCGCTCGGCTTCGTTCACCGCGATATCAAGGAGCAGAACATCCTGGTTGACGGAAATTACCCGAACTACGTGGCGAAACTGACCGATTTCGGCTTGGCGAAAAGCTTCAAGCAGACGGGAATGAGCGGCGTCACGATGGTCGGCGACGTGGCGGGCACAATCGCCTATATGCCGCCCGAGCAAATCCGCGATTTCAAGGACGTTCAGCCGCCGTCGGACATCTACGCGATGGGAATGACGGCTTACACGCTTTTGACCGCCAGCCACGCGCTCGATTTAAGCCCGCGCGCCGGAATCGCCGAAACCGTCAAGGCGATTTTTGAAAAGCCGTTCGTCCCGCTCGTCATCCGCAACTCGCAGATTCCGCCGCGCCTCGCCGACGTCATCGAAAAAGCCATCGCCAAAGAGCCGCATCAACGCTGGCGCACGGCGGGCGAGATGCGACAGGCTTTATTGCACGCGGTCAGCTAATCTTTTTGTTAAAACAATCAGCTTTTAAAGCCGTTCAACGGATAATTCAACTCGTTCAAAGCAGATTTCAAGTCGTTCAAAGCAGACTTCAACTCGTTCAATGAAGACTTCAAGTCATTCAATGAAGACTTCAAGCCGTTCAATGAACACTTCAACTCGTTCAATGAACACTTCAAGTCGTTCAATGAAGACTTCGAGTCGTTCAATGAAGACTTCGAGTCGTTCAATGAACACTTCGAGTCGTTCAATGAAGACTTCAACTCGTTCAAAACGCAGTTTGAGTCGTTCAACGACCGTTTTAAGTCATTCAATGACTCACATCAATTATTCAAAAGCCTGAATAACTCATTCAAAAAACTTTTCCGTTCGCGCAATGAGCTTTTAGGGCGTTCAAACAGCAATCAAGCCATCCAAACAGCGTTTCACCGCTCGAATAAAGCTGCATTATTCTGTAGAAATCGAATCAACAACCAGAAAAAATCCGATTAAAATCCACAGGTGGCGCGCGTCTTCGTATGAGCCGCCGATGCCCTGATACAGAAATGCGCTGATGAAAGCCAGCCCGAAGCCGATGCGGAAAACGCTTGCGTGCGTCTCGTCAAAAGCGAGCGGAAAGGTTTTTCGCGTCAGGTGGAAAATTATCGAGATTATCGCTAGCAAGCCGAAAACGCCCGTCTGCGCGGCGACGTTGAGAAAAACGTTGTGAGCGTCGGTTAAGGTCTGAAGCGTGTTGGTCAAATCCAGATAGCGCACGTCGCAGGCGTCCTGCCCGACGCCGCGCCCGAAAACCGGGTTTTCCGCAAAACTCCGCCAAGAATCCATCCACGTCATTATTCTGCCCGACGGCGCGACGCGTTTTTCAAGAACAGGCACATCGACGAAAAACGGCGCGGTCGGATGCAGGCTCGGCGCAATCATCACCGCAAAAATAAACGCGATTGCCGCCACAAAGCCGCCCGCCAGATTTATCTTCGCCAAAAAAGGTCTTGATTTTCTGAAAGAAATCCAGAGCCAGATGCCCAAACTCAAAGCGATTCCGCCGAGGCTCGGCGAAATCGTAAAAGCCGCGCAAAATAAGATTCCGAACAGAAACGCGTAGAATAATTTTTTATTTATCCAGCCGAGTTTTTGAAAAACCAGCAGGAACATCAGACTCACGCTCAGATAATTGCAGAGCATATTCGCGTTTAAAAACGTCAGGTGAACGCGCGGGTAATTGCCCGGCGGCAGCGTGCCGAAGCTGAACAGCGTGTAATCGAGCAGCGGGTTTTCGCGCTGGACATAAAAAAGAAAAACCGTCAGAAAACCGGTGAAAATCACAAAAGCCGTCGCCGCCAGCCAGACTTGCAGCGAGCGTTTCAAATCCTTTTCGTTTTCAATCAGATTAAAAGCCAGAATCGGCAGGCTGAGCAGGTATATTTCCGCCAGCAGCTTTACCACGCTCGTTCGCGGATTGACGCTGAAAACGGCTGAAACCGCCATCGCCGCGAAATAAAATATCAAAAGCCAGTAAAATCCGTGCCAGCGAAAGCGCGTCTGCTTCGTCAGCAGAGCTAAAAACCAGAAGCCGAACGTGAGAAGAAAAATAATGTCCGCCGGAATCGCCCGAAAACCCGCGATATAAACGTAAGGCTGCATAAAAGCGACCGAGAAAATCAGCAGCAGAAAAGAAATTTTGGCTAAACGCAGGAACATAGGTGATTAATGCAAAACGAAAAATGCAAAATGCAAAACGTCGAAAATGCAAAACGAAAAATGCAAAATGCAAAACGTCGAAAATGCAAAACGAAAAATGCAAAATGCAAAATGGAAGAATAAATTTAATCTTAAATCTTAAATCCTAATATTTTGCACTTTGCATTTTGCATTTTGCGTTGAATACGCATTTTGTTAAATCGTCCGAGTGACTTTGGAAAGCGAGCGCGGCGCGTCCGGGTTGATGCCTTTGGCGGCGGCTAAAAGACCGGCGAAAAGCTGCGCCGGGATGATAAACGGAATCGGCGAGAGAAATTCGTCGATTTCCGCGGGCATCTGCAAAGCGCGCGAGCTTAAACGCGCCACGGCTTCGTCGTTGGTAATCGAAAAACAATCGGCGTGCAATTCCTGCAGGCGGTTCAGCAAATCCAGATTTCCGCGCTGCGTGACGCCCTGCGGCGCGAACAGAATCACCGGGAAACGACGCTCGACGATGGCGAGCGGACCGTGAAAGAAATCGGCGGACGAGAACCTTTCGGCGACGACGTAGCAGGTTTCCATCAGCTTCAGCGCCAGCTCGTAGGAATTTCCGTAATTCATCCCGCGCCCGACGACGACGCAGTTTTCCATAAAAACGTAACGCTCGACCAGTTTTTCGACTTCCGGGCGCAGCTCCAAAGCCCTTGCCGCAAAATCGGGAATTTTCTCGAAAGCGATTTTTTCCTGCGCCAGCGCCGAGGCGAGCATATAAAAATGCAGCATCTGCCCGGTGTAGGTTTTCGTCGCGGCGACCGATTTTTCGCGCCCGGCGTGGATTAAAAGCGTCTCGTCAGCGAGCTTTGCCATCGAGGATTCGGCTTCGTTGGTGATGCCGACGGTGAACGCGCCGGAATCTTTGGCGCGTTCCAGAACGGTGTTGATGTCCGTGCCTTCGCCCGACTGCGAAACGCCGATGACGGCGGCGCGCTTTAAATTCAAGCGCCCGTTATAAAGCGTGTAAACGCTCGGCGCGGCGAGCGAAACCGGAATTCCGGTCGTCACTTCCAGCAGATAGCGACCGAAAAGCGAAGCGTTGTCCGAGCTTCCGCGCGCGACCAGCACAATCAAATCGACGTCGCGCTCGCGCAGAAATTTTCCCAGCGCTTCCGCTTTAGCGCGCTCGGCTCGAATGGTTTTTTCCAGTGTTGCGGGCTGTTCCGCAATCTCCTCCAGCATCAATGACATAATTTTTTAAGTGCTGAGTCCTGAGTGCTGAGTCCTGAGTGAGAGGAATTACAATTTCCGACTCAGCACTCAGGACTCAGCACTCAGCACTCTTTTAGTTTGCGCGGGCTTCCTTTCCGGTCTGGGTTTCTTCTTCTTCGACCTGTTTCGGGTCTTCGTTTTCTTTTTCGACGCCGGTTTCCTCATCGAAAATGGCGTTTATCGCGCCGCCGATGAGAATAACCAGTGCCGTCAGATAAAGCCACAAAAGCAGAATGATGACCGCTCCGAGCGAGCCGTAGGTTTTGGCGTAGCTGTCGAAATATTGCAGGTAAAGACGAAAAGCGTTCGAGACCAGCAGCCACAAAATAATGCTGATGATTGCGCCGGGCGTGACCCATTTCCAGTCCAGCGGGTCGTGGTTCGGCGCGAAATTGTAAAGCAGCGCGAAGGTCAGCAGCAGAACGATTAAAATCGTAATCCATTCGAGCGGTTTCAGCAGATAGGGCGAATCGACCGGCAGTGCGTAATCGAGCAGCTGCGTGCCGTAGAAAATCAAGCCGAGCGCCGTAAACGCCAGCAGACCGACGCCGAGCGTCAAAAGCAGCGCCAGCAGCTTGGTCTTCCACCACGAGCGGGTTTCCTTCAGGTTGTAAACTTCGTTCAGCGCGCCGCGCAAATTGTCGATTCCGGCTGAAGCCGACCAGAGAGTTATCAGGATTCCGATGGTCAGCTTTCCGCCGGAGCTGTTCTCGGCGACTTCGTCGAGCGTCGTCTGCACCAGTTCATACGCCGCCCCCGGCATAATCTGCCCCAGATACAGAAAAAGCTCGGCGCGCATCTCGTCGGCTTTGGTCAGAATAATGCCGAAAAGACTGATTAAAAACAGCAGCAGCGGAAACAGCGCGAACGAAAAATAAAACGCGACCTGCGCGGCGTTGCCGAGAATGTCGTCGTCGTTAATTTTTTTGTATAGCCGGACGAAGAAATCCTTGGCGGAAAAATTCTTTATTCTCTCCCAGTTCATAAAACCCCCTTGAATGGTTTGACACAAATTAAATTACAGTCAAATATAACTAAAACTCCAATCGTTAGACAACAATAAGAGGGAAGATTTTATGGCAGCAGCAGAAGCGCAGAATATTTCGGCAAGCCGTCTGGTCTCGCTCGACGTTTTTCGCGGGATGACGGTCGCGGGAATGGTTCTGGTCAACAATCCGGGCACGTGGTCGTCGATTTACGAGCCGCTCAAGCACGCCGAATGGAACGGCATCACGCCGACCGATTACGTTTTCCCGTTTTTCCTGTTTATCGTCGGCGTGGCGATTCCGCTGGCGCTCGGCAGGCGCGTCGAATCGGGCGGCGTAAACCGCGAAATTTATCTGAAAATCGTCAGGCGCGCGGTCGTGATTTTTCTATTGGGACTGTTTCTGGCGACGTTTCCTTTCTACAATTTTACGAAAGGCGAATGGCTCGACCCCTCGACCGTTCGGATAATGGGCGTTTTGCAGCGCATCGCGGTCTGCTACCTGTTCGCGGCATTGATTTTCCTGCACACGAGCTGGAAACAGCAGGCGATTATCGCCGCCGCGCTGCTTTTCATTTACTGGGCTTTGATGACTTTGATTCCCGTTCCGGGCTGCGAGGTGACGAGCGTCAGCGACAAAGCCTGCAATCTTTCGGCTTACCTCGACCGGATGATTCTGACGGAAAATCACATCTGGAAACAGGGAAAGGTTTACGACCCGGAAGGCTTGCTGAGCACGATTCCGGCGATTGCGACGACTTTGGCGGGCGTTTTGTGCGGGCACTGGATTCGGCGGAAAATCGACGATAACGAAAAGGTTTCGGCGATATTTTTCTTCGGCATCGCGCTGCTCGCACTCGGTTATCTCTGGCAGCTGGCTTTTCCGCTCAATAAATCGCTCTGGACAAGCTCGTATGTCGTTTACACGGCGGGCTTGGCGTTATGCTTTCTAGGTTTCTGCTACTGGCTGATTGATATCAAAGGCTACCGCGCGTGGGCGAAGCCGTTCGTCATTTTCGGCGTCAATGCGCTGGTTTTATTCGTCGGCTCGGGCGTGATGGCGCGCCTGCTCGGAATCATCAAGGTCGGCGAAACGGCGGACGGCAAAGCCGTTTCGCTCCAGCAATGGATTTTCGGCAATCTCTTTCTGCCCTTCGCCTCGCCGATAAACGCCTCGCTGATGTATGCCGTCTCGTTTATTCTGGTCTGGCTTTTCCTGATGTGGCTTTTGTATCGAAAGAGAATTTTTATCAAGATTTAGGAAATTAGGGACGTAAGGACATACGGAAATTAGGGACGTAAGGACGTAAGGAAATTAGGGAAAGAGGGAAGTAAGAAATCTCTTTTTCCCCTAATTTCCCTAATTTCTTTACGTCCCTAATTTCCTAATTTCCCTAATTTCCCTAATTGGGATTTCGCTCAAGCTCGAAGTTGCGAATCTCCGTCGCCAGCTCGGCTTCGATGCGCGCTCTTTCCTGTTGCAGGGTTTTTCTTTCCTTGTTTATCTGTTCGAGCCGCGATTCCTGCTCGTCGGCTTTCTGGATATAGCGCGTGATTAATTGTTTGGCTTCGGGCGTTTTCGACAGCGCCTCGATGTTTTCGCGCAGCCGTTTCTGGTCGTTCGAGATGCTTTCTTCCTCGTCTTCAAAGCCTTCGAGCCGCGCGTCAATCTGCGCGATTTGGCTGCGCAAATCAATCAGCTTTTCCAGCTTCGCTTTCGTCGCCGCGTCGATATAACGGCGAGAGAGAAAGATTTCGAGCTGCGGTCTGGTCAGCGAGGTCAGATTGTAGCTTTCCATCAGCGGCTGGCGCTCGGCGATGGTCAATTCCTTTTCCTCGAACGGTTTCAGCTCGACGCGGAAGCGATGATAGCGCTGCGTCGAATAATCCGGCTTCGGCGTGTTTTCCGACAATTGCCAGCCGTCGCGAATCGCGTATTCGATATAGAGAACCTTCGGGCGATCGGTCTGATTGGTAATCTGGTAGAGCTTTTCGTTGGCGGTAAAATAATGAATCTGGAAAACGCCGTTGATGATTTTCACCAGCTTGACGGCTTCGCGGTTCTGAACCGGGCGGACGCGGACGTGAGTTCCCAAATCCAGCGCAAAGGAAATCAACCGCTGCTCTTTCGGCTTGAGCCTTTCCATCAATGCTTCGCCCGCGTAAGCGTCGCCGTCGATGACCGTCATACTGCCGTTTTCGAGCGTCAGGTTGGTCATATTTTTGAGCAGAACGCCGCTGTAAGGTCTGTCCAGCCGGACGGCTTCGTTGTAAACCGCCACACGCTCGCCGTCCATTTTCGTCTGCACAATCGGAATCAGAGCCGAGCGGTCGCGCATCACCGAGACGGGACGGGCAATCCGGTATTCAAACAAATCTCCGATTTCGCCGCCGGTCGTATTCGCTTCGACGCCGGATTTCTGATTCGTCAGAGCATTGCTGATTGTAGTCCGCGTTTCCTGACCGTCAATCAGAAAAGTGTTTTCCGTGCCGCTTGAGCCGTCAACCTGAAATTGATTCGACTTAGGCTCGGGGCGAGCCGCCGGCGACATTTTCAGGGTGCTGCTGAAATTCGTTCCCTTCGGTAAATTTTCATTTTGCCGCGCGTTGATGCCGGTTTGAACTTTAGTCTCGGCAGGGTCTATGACGCTGCTCTGCGGCTCGTAAACCTGCGGCTGCACCTGCAAATCCTGCGGAATCGGAACGACCGGGCGATAACGATAAAACGGCTGCTGAATCGGCTGGATAAACGAAATCGGCGTGCCGGAAACGAGCGAAAGCTGCACGTCCTGCCAGTCTTCGTCCGAGATGTTGTCGACAATCGCCCAGCCCTGGAAAAACGGTTTTCCTTCCTTGTCCAGCACGACGCGATAAGTCGTTTTCCAAATCGGCGCGGCAATCGTGTAGCTGACAATCATCTCGCGCTGACCCGCGCCTTCGCTCGTGACGGAAATCGTCTTCGCGTCGCGCCGCCGCGCCGAAGCCGATGCGCTGGCAAATTCCGACAAATCGCGCCGCGTGCCTTCGTCCAAAAGCTTGACCGAGCGCAGCTCGTTTAAATCGAAGCTCGAAATCTCGCCCGTGTCCGAAGCAATCACCAGAAACGGCGAGATGCTCGTCGATTTTTCCGTGCGGACTTCTTTTCTCTCGACCGTCAAAATCGCGCCCGTAAAAGTTCCTTTCGCCGTCGTGACCGAAACCCTCGCGCCCTGCAATTGCGCCAGAACGCCCGCGATTCCGCCGCCGTCCGCCGTCAGAGGATTGACCGAAAAGGGAATTTCCGACATCCGCGCGCCCACCGGCGCGGACGAGTTATAGGAAACCGCGCCGATTTTTCCCTGTCCCAAATCCAGCACCAGCATCGACTTTAAAACGTCGTCCACCTGCGACTGCTTGAACGAAAGATTTATCTCGGCGTTGCCGGAAACCAGCCCGCGCCGCTCGATATAAGCCACGCCGTTGGAATAAAGAATCACGCGCCGAATCGGCAGTTGATTCTGATTATTGAAATTTTGCGTCGAAGGCTGAACGACCGCTTTCGGTCTGACGGCTCGCGCATTGCGCGTCTGCCCGAAGCTGTTCGCGGAAATCAGGCACACGAAGACAAAGAGAAGCGTAAATTTTGTTTTCATAAACGAAAATCCTTAAATAAAAATTTTAGAAAATCAAGACGGAAACATTCGCGAGCATTTCACCACAAGATGAGACGAGAGGCGAAAACGGTTGCCTCGGGCGGTTATTGCGGCAATTAACAAATTAAGTATATTGAAAGGAAGCAAATAAAATAGGAATTATATCAAATGGGCTTGAAACTGAAATAAAACAAAACTGCATATCTTTCAAGCCGGTTTCGGTCGGATTGGCTGCCTAAAGAGATTCGGGAAAGCCCGGCGTAAATTCACGCCGGGCTTTCCGATTTACAGCTATTGAACGAAAGCCGACGGAATCGGGCGGTCGTTTGCAGCTCCGAACTGCACTGCGCCAAAACCTTCGGACGTGCGCTGTAGATACCACGTTCCGTCGCGGAAAACACCGAAATCGGTTTTCCCGTCGCCGTCATAATCCGCCGGAACCGGAACGTCCGTGTTAATGCCGAACTGGAAGGCGAAAAATCCCTGCTGGCTGCCCAGCACATACCACACGCCGTTGCGGTAAACCGCCGGGTCGGCTTTTCCGTCGCCGTCGTAATCGCCGACAACTAATCTGTCCGACGAGCTGCCGAATTGAACGGCGGTGAAACCCTGCGTGCTGCGCTGAATATACCAGATTCCTTCAGCCGGGCGGAAAACGGCGAGGTCGGCGCGCCCGTCGCCGTCAAAGTCAGCCGGAGCTGCTTTATCGGTCGAAACGCCGAACTGGAAGGCTTGAAATCCGCCGTTGGCTAAATTAAGCGAATACCAGACGCCGCTGCGGAAAACCGCCAGCTCGGCGCGCCCGTCGCCCGTGTAATCCGCCGGAACCGGGATGTCGCCGGATGAGCCGAACTGCACGCCGTTGAAAGCGCCATTCGAGCTGTTGAGCCAATACCACGTGCCGTCGCGGAAAACCGCGATGTCCGTCCGACCGTCGCCGTCGAAATCAGCCGGAACAATCCGGTCGGTCGAAATGCCGAATTGCGCAGCGGTAAATCCCGCCTGCGAACGGAGCAGATACCAGACGGCGTCCGAGGGTCGAAAAACGGAAACATCGGCGCGCCCGTCCCCGTCGAAATCAAACTGTGTCCGCCGCGTAGCCGCCAGCCGGAGCAGGCTGTTGCGCGTGATGCCGTTATATGACCTGAAAACTCCGCCGACAACGACTCTGCCGTTCGCCTGCGTCAGGAGACGGCGGACGAAAAAGCGCGGGTCGGTGTCAAAGCCGGACGTGAAAGATGTATCCAGGCTGCCGTCCGGGTTAAGCAGGGCGAGACGATTACGGCTGACGCCGTTGTAATTGGAAAAGGTGCCGCCGATTAAAATTTTACCGTTCGGCAGGGGCGCGATCGACCAGACCGTGAGGTCTGCGCCCGTGCCGGGATTAAACGTGGTATCGAGCGAGCCGTTCGCGTTCAGCCGCGCGATGCGCGTCCGGTTCGTTCCGTTGTAGTTCATAAATGTGCCGCCCGCAAGGATTTTTCCATCCGGCTGGAGGGCTAAATCAAGAACTGTTCCGCTGGAAAATCCGGTTCCCGGATTAAAGGTCGCGTCCACCGTATAATCCGGATTGAGGCGGATGATGCGGTTCCGGCTGACGGAGTTTATGGAAGTGAATGCGCCGCCGATAATTATTTTTCCGTCCGGCTGGCGAATCATCGCCCGCACCTGGTTGTTAACCGGCACAAACGCCTCAAGGCTGCCGTTTGAGCTTAAGCGGAGCAGGAACTGCAGGTTTCCGAACTCGTCGATGAACTGACCGGCGACAAGTATTTTACCGTCCGGCAGCGGCAGGATATTGAAGACGAAAACGCTGGCATAATCCGGCGTAAAAGGCGAGATAAACGAAGTATCCACCGAACCGTCGGCGTTCAGCCGGACGATGCCGCGGCGCGGTACCCCGTTAAAACCGCCGAAGTTTCCGCCGACCAGTATCCTTCCGTCCGTTTGGATGGCGATGTCGTTAATCACATTACCCGCATTACTCGGGTCGGGCGTTGTTCCGTTACCCGGATTGAACGAAGTATCGAGCGAGCCGTCCGGATTGTACCGGGCGATATTGGGGCGAAAAACGTTGTTGGCGAGGTTGAAATTACCGCCCGCAATAATTTTCCCGTCAGCTTGCTGCGCCAGCGCATTAACCGCGGCGAAGGTCGAGAAGGCGGCATTAAATGATGAATCGACCGAACCGTCCGCGGTCAAACGAACCAGGTTGCGGCGCGGCTGATTGTTAAAGACGGTGAAGAATCCGCTGAGCAGGATTTTGCCGTCCGCGGGCTGGCGCGAAACGTGATAGCCCGTGCTGTTTGCCGAATTGGCGGCAAAAGTGTTGTCCAGCGTACCGTTCGGATTAAGACGAACCAGGGCGCTGCCGGGCGGGAAATCGAATGAACCGGCGACCAGAATTTTACCGTCCGGCAATATCTGGAAATATTCGGCGCCGATAGCCGCGTCGGCATTCGGGGTGAAAGTCGTGTCCGGCGAGCCGTCTGCATTCAAACGCGCTATGCCCGGTCGCGGCACGCCCATATAAAACTGAAAAGCTCCGCCGATTAAAATTTTACCGTCGCCCTGAATCGCCAGCGCATAGACGCCCCTGCCGTCCGTGCCGCCGCCCGACGGATTGAAAAAAGTGTCGAGCGAGCCGTCCGGATTCAGCCGAGCCACGTCGATTCGCTCCGGGCTGCCGATGACGAAAGCTCCGCCGATAACAATCCTGCCGTCGGATTGTACATCTATTTCTTCCACGAATTGAGGCGAAGCAAACGGCGCGTTGAAGGAAGCGTCGAGCGTTCCGTCCGCATTCAGGCGAATGACCGAAAAGCGCGATATGGCGTTATAAGCGATAAGCGCGCTGCCGCTGATGAGAATTTTCCCGTCCGGCTGGAGCGTAATCGTCTGCACCGTTCCGGTCGCTCCGATGCCGCCCGAATTGAAGGTCGTATCGAGCGTTCCGTCGGCGTTGATGCGGACGATGCCGCCTTTGGCGACGCCGTTGTAGGCGGTGAAGTTGCCGCCGATGAGAAACTTCCCGTCGCTTAATTGAATGATTTCATAAACTGAGTTGTTCGGTCCGGCGCCGCCGGGATTGAACGTGTTGTCTAATGAACCGTCGGCGTTCAGCCGCGCCAGATAGCTTTTTTCCGCTCCGTTGACGATTTGAAAAGTTCCGCCGACTAATATTTTGCCGTCGGCGAGCGGTCTGGTCACGTAAACGCTTACATTGCCTTCCGTGACTCCGGCGTTAAACGCGGTGTCCAGGTTGAGTTGGGCATTAGCGTCGCCTGTCAGAGCGGTGATGAAAAATATCGCCGCCGCCGCGTGCAGCAGCAGCGCGAATCGCAGAAAATAACTGACGAATTTCCCTGAATAACGCAGGTGGTTTCCGAACATAGAAGGTCTCCTCCGTGATGTTGAGTAAAGTTACACTTTTTTTGTATTCCAGTTGATTATAACCGTTCGGGCGGCGATAGAAAACACTTCGCTTAAAAAAAGGGAATGGCGTCCACCGGGCGCGAAAATCGCTGCGCGCAGGCTAAGGGAAAATATGGAGAGCCGTAATAAAGCGGCTGCCCGCACTCTCGCGTTCACGGAATTGTTCGCCGCCGCTTATGTTTTTCCATAACGGCGAAAACTTTCCGCGCTCCGGTAGTAAGAGCTGTGTCGGCTGTTGCCGAGACGGTCTATTGCGGCGTCAACCACGTCGTCGAATAAATAATAGAAAATATCGGGCTGTTCGGCGCGAAATTTCATCCAGCGCGCGTGAATGATTTGCGCCGCCTGCTCCTGCGCCGCGATGCGCCGGCAATCGGGCAGAAACTTCTCGAACAGCGGGATGCTGCCCATTCTGAAAAAAGGTTTCGGCGAATTGTCGGGCTGACCGTAGCCGAGCTGAATCATCCAGGCTATCAGCCTGTCGACAAGTTTTTCTTCCGGCTTGGAAGTAAGCCCGCCGAGAAACAGCTTAAAGACCAACTCGACCGTTAAGCCCGGCGCAGTGTTTTTGATAATCTCCCAGAAATCGTGTTCCAAGCCGGGAAAGTTCGGCTGAGCCGCCGGATTGGCTTCGATAATGAGCGTCGGGCTGTTTCGGAGAAAACCCTGTTTCATAGCGGGCGTGAAACGAATGCAGTTATTGTCGTATAAAGACCAGAACGCGATAATCGGCAATTCGGTGACCAGCTGCCAGGACTTCACTTCGACACCCGGCTGGCAGAACGACGCCGTGCCGGATTCGACAATCTCAATAAACCGATGAGCGAAAAGCGCCAGCGCCAAACTCGCCGAAAACGGAGCGCTCATCTGTTGGGCGTAGTGTTGCTGCTGCTGCAGCAGCGGCGGCGGCGGCGGGGACTGCGATGTTACCGCATTAGCTTGTTCGACGAGAGGCTGCCCGTCAACAGCGCAAAATCTGGTATTCGCGCTTTCGTATTCACGTCGGCAAACCGGACAAATTTTCATAATTTTTTAAGTAACAAACATTTATGCCTTTTCCAGATTGGCGAATTTTTCAATCAGCTTTTTCTGCCCGTAGCCGGGAAAGCTGATTGTCAGCTTCACGCTGTCGCCTGAGCCTTCGCGGCGCAGAACCAAGCCTTTGCCGTATTTGGCGTGGCGGACGTGCGTGCCGGGGACGAAGCCCTTATCAATCTGGGATTTGGGATTCGGGATTTGCGTTTTGCCGCCGGACGACGAAGCCGCTTTCAGATTGTCGAAGGCGGAATTCTGCGGTTTCGGCGGCGGCTGTTGCGGCTGTTGCTGCGGCTGGGCGGCGGGATTTTCGCCCGTGCCTTTGCGCTTGAAAAATTCGCTGATGGCGTCGGCGGAGTTGTAGGTTTTGCCGGTGTATACGTTTTTCGGTTTCGGCGCGGAGGTGAACTGGCGTTCCTCGCCGCGCAGGATTTTGGCGGTCTGCCGGTTGGCTTGCGCGCCGGAGCTTTTGGCGTATGAGAGCCACGACGAGCCTCTGGAAACGTCCTGAATCAAATCGAGCGGCATCTCGTTTAAAAACTGCGACGGCTCGGCTGCCATTTCCTCGCCGTAGACGCGGCGGCGCATCGAGTGCGTGACGTAGAGAACTTTTTCGGCGCGCGTGATGGCGACGTAGGCGAGACGGCGTTCTTCTTCGAGTTCCTTCGCGTCGTTGATGCTGCGCGCGTGCGGGAAAATTCCGTCTTCCAAGCCGACCAGAAAGACGACCGGAAACTCCAAGCCTTTCGCGGCGTGGACGGTCATCATCGTAACGGCGGCGTTGCGGTCGAACTTGTCTGTGTCGGAAACGAGCGCGGCGTGGTCGATGAAATCCCGCAAGCCCTCGGCTTCCTGCTTGTCGTAATCGACGGCGGCGTTGACCAGCTCGTCGAGGTTTTCGATTCTGGCTTGCGATTCGTCGGTGTTTTCCGTCCGCAGCATATTCGCGTAACCCGTGTCTTCAATGGCGGAAATCACTACGTCGGAAACCGGGCGGTCGCTTTGCGCCGCTTCGGAAACTTTCAATTGCAGCTTTTCGATGATTTTTTTGAAGTTTTTCAAAGATTCCAGCGCGCGCGGCGTGAGGCTTTTCGGCTTTTCGTATTTATCGTCAGTGACGAGCGAAATCGTCTCCCAGAGCGAGACGCCGAAATCTTTGGCGCGAAACGCCAGCTCGTCGAGCGAAGTTTTGCCTAACCCTCGCGGCGGCGTGTTGATGACGCGATTCAAGGCGATGTCATCAAACGGGTTCAAAGCCATTTTCAGATAAGCGATGATGTCCTTGATTTCGGCGCGCTCGTAAAAAGAAAAGCCGCCGACGATGTTGTAGTCGATTCGCGCCCGCCGCAAAGATTCTTCAAAAACGCGCGACTGAGCGTTGGTTCGATACAGGATAGCGATTTTGTCTTTCGGATTGCGGCGGCGATGCTCGTCGATTTTCGAGGCGACGAAGCGCGCTTCGCCGTCGGCGTCGAACGCCTGGTAATAAAATATCTTTTCGCCCGAAGGATTGTCCGTCCAGAGCTTTTTCTCCTTGCGCCCTTCGTTGTTGCTGATAATCGCGTCCGCCACGTCCAGAATCGTCTGCGTCGAGCGGTAATTTTGTTCGAGCATAATGACTTTCGCGTTCGGGTAAGCCTGCTCGAACGAAAGAATATTGGCGATGTCCGCGCCGCGAAAACTGTAAATCGACTGGGCGTCGTCGCCGACCACGCAGATATTCTGCTGTTTTTCGGTCAGGTATTTTATCAGCGCGAATTGCAGCGAGTTGGTGTCCTGATACTCGTCCACCATTATATATTTGAACTTTTCGTTATACTTTTCACGCGCTTCCGGCACGCTGCGCAAAAGCCTGACGGTTTTTATCAGCAAATCGTCGAAATCCAGCGCATTCGAGTTGTTCAGACGTTCTTCATACATCTTGAAAACTCTGGCAATCGCCGCCCGTCGCTCGTCCGTATACTCGACGCGCGAAGCGTAATCCTCAAAATCCTCGCCGCGATTTTTCGACGCGCTGATTGCCGACTGCACCTGCCGCGCCGGAAGCTGCTTGTCGTCCAATCCGATGTCCTTGACGCACGCCTTGATGACCTTCATCGAATCGTCCGTGTCGTAAATCGTGAAGGATTTCGAGTAGCCTTCCTGCAGCGCTTCGATGTCCTGCCGCAAAATCCGCACGCAAAGGCTGTGAAAAGTTGAAATCAGCGGCGCGGATTGCAGACCGCGACCTCTGAGCAGAGATTCGACACGCTCGCGCATCTCACCGGCGGCTTTGTTCGTAAACGTGACGGCGAGAATGTTGTACGGCGCGACGCCTTTCTCGGCGATAAGATAAGCGATGCGAATCGTGATGACGCGCGTTTTGCCCGAACCCGCGCCCGCCAGAATCAAAAGAGGTCCTTCGGTCGCGGTGACGGCTTCGCGCTGCTGCGGATTTAAGCTGGATAAAAGGTCTGTTTGCGGTGAACTTTGCATCATTGAAGTTTATTTAATTAATTGTTGAATTTCCTTAAACTGCTCGTGTCTGGAATCGCGCAGCAGCTCGAACAGAGCCATTTCGACGCCGGACGGAATTGCGCCGCTCATCGTCAGTTTTTGAATCGCCGAGAGTTTATCGTGCTCGAAGCGCGAGCCGACGCAATCGGTCAGAAGGTGAACCTGGAAGCCGTTTGCGAGCAAGTCGTGAGCGGTTTGATTGACGCAGATGTGCGTTTCGATGCCGCCGAGCAGGATTTGGCGAGCGCCGGTCGCTTCCAGCTTTTCCATAAAAATCTGCGCGCCGCACGAGCTGAAGGCGGTTTTTTCGACGAACTCGAAATCGTCGGGCAGCGAGAAAAGAATTTCCTCAGCCGTTCTGCCCAAGCCTTTCGGGTATTGCTCGGTGACGATGACTGGCACGTTCAGAACGCGGCAGCCGCGAATAATCTGCACGATGCGCGAGGCGATTTCGGAAAAAGCCGGAATCGCTTTGCGAAACGCTTCCTGCATATCGACGACGACTAAAGCGGTTTGATTTTTGTCCAGGACGGCTGGATGCGGCATAAATTAATTTTTGGTTTCCGGTTTTCGGTTTTCGGTTTGTTTTTCGCGCCCGGCTTTTTCTTTTTTGTATGTTTTGAAAAAGGCGACGCAGGCGATTGTGCAGCCGACGAGGATTAAAATCATCATCGCCGCGATAAAATAAATTTCCGCCCGGTTCTGCATAATAAAGATAAGTTTAACCGTATCACGGATGCAACGCAAAGACCGTGAAAATCGTCTAAGATACACTGGAAAAGCGGTCAAAAGTTTCGGCAGTCTCGTCGCAAAAATTATCCGTAAATTTATGATTCTTCAGCGCAAAGTTTTCTTCGCAACGGCAATGCTTTTATTCGTCCTTTCTTTCTCGTCCGCAGCATCGCAGGCGGCGACAAAGGACGAATGGCTCGTCGTGCGCTCGAAAAATTTTAACTTGATTGGAAACGCGAGCGAAAAAGACATTCGCGCCGTCGCCGCGCGGCTCGAACAGTTTCGCGAAGTTTTCCGGCAGATTTTCGACAAGGTGAATTTCAATTCGCCCGTGCCGACGACCGTCGTCGTTTTCAAGGACGCCGCTTCCTACAATCCTTATAAGCCGCTGAAAAAAGACGGGCAGATTGATAAAGCGGTCGCCGGTTATTTTCTGTCCGCCGACGATGCGAATTTCATCACGCTTTCGATGGAAGGCGACACGAACCGCGCGTTCGAGACGATTTTTCACGAATACACGCATTTCTGGGTTGATAACAACATCGGAAAATCGAACGTGCCGCCGTGGTTTAACGAAGGCTTGGCGGAGTATTACCAAAATCTGAAGATTGAAAACGAGCAGAAAATCGTTCTCGGCAGCCGTCAGGACAGTCATCTGGAGCTTTTGGCGCAGAACAAGCTGATTCCGTTCGACACGTTTTTCAATACCGACAATTATACGCTCGCGCAGCAGGCGGACGACGGCGCGGGACTTTTCTACGCGCAGGCTTGGGCTTTGACGCATTATCTGCTAAACGGCAACGGCGGCGCGCGTAGCCGTCAGATATACAATTTCCTCGACCTCGTGATGAGCGGCAGAACCGCCAGAGAAGCGTTTTCCGAAGCCTTTCAGACCGATTACGCGACGATGGAAAAGGAGCTGAAAAAGTATATCGAGCAGAAGAATTTCGTCGTCTCGGAGATAAATCTCAAAAACAAGCTGGCATACGACGCCGAAATGCAGGCGAAGCCCTTGCGCGAAGCCGAAGCGAAAACTCATCTGGGCGAGCTGCTTTTTTATCTCGACCGGCTCGCGGAAGCCGAACGGAATTTTTTGCAAGTTTTCTTGCTAAGCCCGAATTCGAGCCGCGCAAACTTATTTCTCGGAAAAATCAGGGCGAAGCAGGGCAAAATGGACGAGTTTGCAAGATTTCTTGCTAAAGCAATCGAGCAGAACCCGAACGATTTTTTGACGCATTATCATTACGCGCGCGTTTTGAGCGAGCAGGGAATGAGCGAATTCGGCTTTGTCGACGGATACCCGAAGGAGCACGCCGACAAAATGCGCGAATCGCTGAAAAAGGCGATTGCGCTGAACCCGGATTTCGCCCAGTCATACGAGCTTTACGCTTTTGTCAGCGTCGTCCGCAAGGAAAATCTCGACGAGGCGATAGAATATCTGAACCGCGCACTGAAAATCGCGCCCGGAAACCAGCAGTATCTGATTCGGATGGCTGAGCTTTTAATGTGGAAGGAAGATTTCGCCAACGCCCGCAGAATCGCGCTGAAGATTGCCAGAACCGCGAGCGAACCGGGATTGAAGATTTACGCCGAAAACACGTTTATCCGAATTAACAATTACGAAGGGCAGATGAATTCCGCCAGAAATCCGCGCCGGCGGCGACAGGACGATATAACCGACCGCATTTTGACCGAAGAAGAATTGCGCGTGCTGCGCGAGCAGGGCTTGATTGAATCGCTGAATATGATGGTGGCGAAACCGCAGCAGGGCGAAAAAAGAATTCTCGGCTCGGTGACAAAGGTCGAATGCCAGCCGCAAGCCGTCTATTTCACCGTCAAATCCGAAGATAACAATATTCTGCGATTGAAAAGCGAGACGTTTGAAACCGTCAATTTGACCGCATACAGCCGTGAAATGGGCAACGCCAGATTCGGCTGCGGCGAGCTGAAGCAGCAGAACCTGGCGGTCATCGTCTACCGGCAGGCGGACAAAGGCGAGACGAAAATCGCGGGCGAGCTGAAATCCATCGAGTTCGTTCCGGCAAATTTCCGATTTCTCAATCGATAATTTTGGCGGAAACCGGCTTGAATGTATTATTTCTATGCGAAAAAAGAGGGCTGAAGGCTCAGCCCTCGGAACGCAATACTTCAGCCTCGAAACATAAGCCTCAGACCTGAGAACAAGACGCGCAAACCTGGGAGCGGAAGCCTTAGACCTCGGAACAGAGCGCCGGACTTTAGAACAAAAGGCTCAGCCCGCGGAGCGAAGCTCTTGAATCTCAGACCGGAGCCATTGAATCTCAGAACATAACCCTCGAATCCCGGAACAAAGCTCATAAATTCCGGAAACGTGACCTTGAATTTCAGCGACTCGCTTTCCGACCTGCGGCAAAATGGGATTTTGTAAATTTTCGGTTTGCGGCTATATTTAACTGTTACGGGAATGCAACTAAAAGCTCCGTGGGCGGCGTCAAAACCGTTTGACACATTCCCGGCGTCCACTAAAGAAGTCTGTCAAAAAAACAAAATAATTTAAGGTGTCTATGATTCAACGCAGATTTTTACCCGCGTTTGCGCTGCTTTTGCTCGTCCTTACGCTTTCTGATGCAGCGCTTGCCGTTAATAATGAGACAACCGCGCCCGCCGCAGCAGTAAAAGACGAATGGCTCGCTGTGCGCTCCAAAAATTTCCATCTCATCGGCAACGCCAGCGACAAGGAAATCCGCAAGGTCGCGACGCGGCTCGAACAATTTCGCGAGGTTTTTCGCCAAATCCTCAGCAAAGTCAATTTTAATTCGCCCGTCCCGACCACCGTCATCGTCTTTAAGGACGACAAGGCTTACAACCCTTACAGACCGGTTACGGCGAGCGGAAAGGCGAATAAAAACATCGCCGGATATTTTCTGGGCAGCGACGAGGTAAATTATATTACGCTCTCGATTCAGAGCGATATGAGCGAGGTTTACGGCACGATTTTTCACGAATACACGCATTTTATCGTGAACAACAACATCGGGAAGTCGAGAGTTCCGCCGTGGTTTAACGAGGGCTTGGCGGAATATTATCAAACCTTCAAAATCGAAGACGACCAGAAAGCGACGCTCGGCAGCCTCCAGCAGGGACACCTGTATACGCTGTCGCAAAGCCGTATGATTCCGTTTGACCAGTTTTTCAACATCGACAATTACTCGCTGCACCAGCAGGGCGACCACGGCGTTAATATTTTCTACGCACAGTCGTGGGCGCTGATGCACTATCTGATTCACGGCAACGGCGGCGCGCGCAGCAAGCAGATGTATAAATTCCTCGACCTCGTGATGAACGGCAGGCAGGCGCGCGAAGCCTTTACCGAAGCCTTCCAGACCGATTACGCGACGATGGAAAAGGAGCTGCGAAAATACGTCGAGCAGAACCGGTATATGGTTACCTCGGTGATGTTCAAAACCAAATTGACGTTCGACACCGAGATGCAGACGTCGCCGCTGACCGAAGCCGACGCGCAGGCGTATCTCGGCGATTTGCTTTATCACTCCGACCGTCTCGGCGAAGCCGAAACGCATCTGGCGCGGGCTTTATCGCTCAATCCGAATCTGAGCGCGGCGCAGACCTCGCTCGGTCTGGTGAAAATGCGGCGGAAAGATTTTACCGAAGCCAGAAAATATCTGGAAAAAGCCCTGCAAAGCGATTCAAACAATTATCTGGCGCATTACAGCTACGCCTACATCCTCAGCCGCGAGGCGATTGGCGACGGCGATTTCGCAACCTCGATAGAGCAGCAGAGCGCCGATAAAATGCGGCAGGCGCTGAAGAAAGCGATTGCGCTGAATCCGGGTTTTGCCGAATCCTATGACCTTTTCGCCTTTGTCAGCGTCGTCCGCGACGAAAACCTCGACGAAGCCTTGCAGTATATGAAAAAAGCCCTGCAAATCGCGCCCGGCAATCAGGAATATATGATTCGCGCCGCCGAGGTTCTGATGCGGAAAAAGGAATTTCCCGAAGCGAAGGCGATTGCGCAGAAAGTTTTTGAAACCGCCGCCGACCAGCAGCTGAAAAGCTACGCTCACAGCGTTTTATCGAGCATCAGCTCTTACGAAAGACAGCTCGAAGAGATAAAAAAATACAGAGAGCGCGCCGGAGCCGGAGAGATTATTGTCGGCAATACGCAGGTTGTCGCGACCGAACAACCGATGAGCGAGGAGGAAATCGCCAAAAAGCGAGCCGAAATGGAGCTTCATTCGCTGAATAGCATTTTGCGAAAACCGAAAGAAGACGAAAAAAGAGTTCTCGGCTATCTGACGAAAATCGAATGTTCGGCGAAAGGTATGACTTACACGATGAAGGTAGACGGGCAATTGATGAAATTCACCAGTAAATCCTTCGACGCGGTCGATATGATAATGGTCAACGTCAATCTCGCGGACGGTCAGGTCAACTGCGGAACGCTGAAAAAGGAAACCTTTGCCCTCGTCACGTATCGTCCCGGCAAAGACCCGAAAACAGCGGGCGAAGCCGTCGCCTTCGAGTTTCTTCCCGAAACCTTCAAACTGCTGAAATAAAGCGGTTTCAAATTAAAATCAACGGCGGCGAAAGCCGCGCGAATCAAAGGAAAAGAAGCGAATCCCGCTTCACTATTCTTAATTCGCGCCGCTCTCGCCGCCGGTATTTCTCATTCGGGCTTTAGAATCAGCGCTTGATTCCCGTTTTGGAAAATTGAATTTCGGCGGAAGGACGCGTGTCGGCATCGAGCACGCGCTCGATGTATTGCAGAGCCTTTTCCATTTCCGCCGCTTCGACCGCCGCCACGCAGTCGCGCGGCACAATAATTTTAAAATCGCGCAGATAAGCGTCGTTCGCCGTAAACAAAACGCAGATGTCGGCGGTCAAGCCGGTCAGAATCAGCGTTTTCACGCCCAGATATTCAAGCAGCAAATCCAGCGTCGTCGAATAAAAGCCCGAATGCTTCGGCTTGAGCACGAAATAATCTTTCGTCCTCGGCTTTAAACGATTGGCGACGGCGCTGCCTTTCGACGATTTCGCCGAAGCGTGTCTGAGCAGGTTTTTGAAGTCCGACTGCCACTTTCCGAAATTATCGTTGACGTAAATCACCGGAATTCCGGCTTTGTCCGCTTTCCGCCGCAAATCCAGGATGTTTTCCACAATCGGCTTGGTGTTTTCCAGCAGCTTATCGCCGTGGGGAAAGCCGAAATCGGAGATAACGTCGATAATCAACAAGGCGGTCGGGGAGTTTTCCGGCGCGCTTCCGTGCAAATCGTGATTTTTCGCTGGCATATCAATATTTCAACAAAAGACGGCGAAAAAAGGCAAGCTGATTTAATGTTCTGAAAATGAGACAGCCGGAAAATGCAGAGTTTTACAATTTAAAGTCCGGATTTTCTTTCTGAGCCGGCGGCGCGGCTGAATCGGAAATCAATCGCCCGCCTTCTACGCGATAAGATGGAACGCCGTGCAAATCCGTTTCGGGACGAATTTCGGGTTGTTTTCTGTTTTCCGCCTTCCGGGAATAGTCGCGTTTCGTTTGCGGCGTCTTTTCCGCGCCTCGGGAGATTGCTTCGCCCCGCAGCGCCTGTCGCTTCTGAAACAGCTTGAAGTTGATAAAATCGGCGATTTCCTTTAAATCCCGTTCGTCCAGCTGGTTAAACGGAATATTTTCAAGCTCTTCGGGCAGGCGCGCGGCAGTTTCGGGCGCAAATCTCGAAAGGGCTTCGATTTCATCGATTCCGATAACCTTCGCCAGCAAAATAACTTTATTACGCTTGGTTCCGCTACGCCCGTTCTCTATTCGGCAAAGCTGGGTTGCGCTTAATCCGGCTTTTCCGGCGACGAACTTTTGACTCAGACCGCGCGATTCTCTCGCCTTTTGCAGCCAGCCGCCGAATTCCCGCCGCGAAATCTCGCCCGGTTTATCCTTTGACCTTACCGGCAGAGTTAATGTGTCGTTCTGTTGCATTACACGTTACAAAATATTTACAATATATGTTAGCTCAATGTTTATCTTTTAATAGGTCATACATTATCTAATATCGAAATTTTCTTCAAAGCCGAAGAAAATTATTTCACTTCTCTTTACATCTAATGCGGAATATTGTAAATATAACTTAACATCATATATTAATATTTCGTAATTTGGATTTATTTTCAATTAAATTATTTAGTAAAAATGGCACACCGAATGACCGGAAATGATTCGAGAAAGTTTTTTCCCGCGAAAGCGTTTCAAAGGCAGCAACAGCAGCAGCAGCCCGGGAAAGCCCATAAACCTATGAATAAAATTCAAGCCAAACATCTGGCGACGGGCGACCGCGTCAGATTTTCGCGCGACGGCTGGCAGACGGTCGGCAGAATGACCAACTGCAACTCAATCAGCGTCAGTTTTATGTTCGGCGACGGCATTATTCGCAAACTGGAAGCGCATCAGGAATATGTCGTCGAAAAGGCGGAGAATCCGCCCGAAGCGCAGCCCGGTCAAATTATGCGTCTGAACAAAGAAACAAACCGGATTTCGGTTTGCGCTTCTCATTCACTATTTGATTTGAGCGACGTCAGCGAATCTTTCCGTGCTCTGAAAAAGCAGAAAGACGGCTATTCAAACAGTTCGGCGGCTTTTCACGAGCTGGAAAAAGGCGCGACGCTTTACACCAGAGATGCCGTTTACTGGATGCCTCTGAAATGGTCGGGCGAGACGACGAAAGAGTAAATAGGACAGAAGCGACTCAGAAAAGGTGTCAGGTTCTTCTCGGCTGGCGGATTCACGTTGCTCTCCCCATAAAGTCAGGGCTTAAATATCATTCAGAATGCCGGTTTGGCGGCTGTGCGTTCTCGTAGACTGCGCGCCGCCGGCAAATCATTGATAAAAACCTCCGACTTGTCTATAATTACTCCGTTTCCGTGTCAGTTTGTTAAAGCTTTTCAATTAAAGAGTTATAGTTCAGGAATAGCCACGCTTCCTGTAAAGAGAGGAATCTTGCTCCTGCTTCTGCCATTAAAACTTCCGTGTCGCAAAAATTTAATCTTCGCTTACGCTTTTTCAGCGTTTCTGTTTCAGCTTTTCATCACGACGCTTCCGGCGGCGGCTGCGCCGGGCGAGCTTGACCCGACTTTTGCGGGCGGCGGCATGACGCCTTCGCCCGGCGCGGGCTTTTTCAGCGCTTCGAGCTTTGCCGTCCAGCCCGACGGCAAAATTATCGTTGGGGGCGTGTATTCGCTTTCGCCCGAAGAGCCGTTCGCCAACGCGCAGTTTGCGCTGGTGCGCTATCTGCCGACCGGCATTATAGATTTGAGCTTCGGCTCGAACGGTCGCGTCATTACGACCTTCACCGAGTATCCGGCGACGGGAATGGCTCTGAATGACATCGCGGTTTTGCCCGACGGAAAAATCGTCGCGGTCGGTTCGGGCAGGCTGGCTGCCGACACGCCTCATTTTACGCGCCTCAGTCTTTTCGTCGTTCGCTACAACCCGGACGGCTCGCTGGATTTGCCCTTTAGCAATTACGGTAAATTCGTTTCGCACGCGGGCGGGATTCAAACGACGGGGCAGGCGGTCGCCGTGCAGCCGGACGGGAAATTCGTGGTCGCCGGATACGCGGGCGGCGCGATAAATTCGCACGTGCCCTATAAATTTATTTTGTTCAGATTCTCCGGCAACGGTCCCGACCCGGCTTTCGGCAATAACGGGATGGTGCTGACCGAGGTTCAGAGAGGCAATATTCAGGCATATTCGATTGGCATTCAATCGAGCGGCAGAATCGTCGTTGGCGGACTCGCCACTCTCGAAACCGCTTACGGGATGTGTCTGGCACGCTACGACGCGAGCGGAAATCTGGATTCCAACAGCTTCGGCATCGGCGGTTTTGTGCTCGCGCACGGCTTGAACGAAGCGCTCGACGTTTTGATTCAGCCGGACGATAAAATCGTGGCGGTCAGCTCGGTGAATTTCGGCAACGACAGGGACACAGCCGTTTTACGCTATCACGCGGGCGGCACGCCGGACAGCAGTTTCGGAACGGGCGGAAAAGTCATTACGCCCGTCACTAATCTATCGGACGTGTCGATGGCGGGCGGATTGCAGGCGGACGGCAAAATCGTCGTCGCCGGTTACAGCTACAATTATTACACGGCTTCAAATTTTAATTCCTCGCTGCTGCGATACAACTCGAACGGCTCGATTGACCCGACTTTCGGCGGCGACGGCATCATCTCCGCTCCGTCCGGCTTTTCGCTCCACGACGCGAAAGTTCTGCCCGACGGCAAAATTCTGGCGGTCAGCGGCATCAGCAGCGCAAGGGCGGCGACTGATACGGGCTTTAGAGTTATGCGTTACCTCGGCGACGGTGCATTTGCGCCGCGCCCGACTAATTTCGATTTCGACGGCGACGGCTGGGCGGATTTCGCCGTCTTGCGCAACGGCGACGGCGTCAGGCTGAACTGGTATATCTCCGAAAATCCTTCAAACACTGTTTTTATAGATAACGAATGGGGTTTGTTGAGCGATAAAATCGTGCCCGCCGATTACGACGGCGACCGGAAAACAGACCTCGCCGTATGGCGACCGACGGAAGGCAATTGGTATATCGTGCAAAGCTCGAACAGCCAAATCGTAACCGGACATTTCGGCGAGCCGGGCGACGTTCCCGTTCCGGCGGATTACGACGGCGACGGCAAAGCCGATACAGCCGTTTACAGGTTCGGCACGTGGTTTATTTTAAACAGCACGGACAACAGTTTTCGCTACGAGCATTTCGGAGCGTATTTCGACAAGCCGATTATCGGCGATTTTGACGGCGACGGCAGAAGCGATTTGACGGTTCTTCGCGACGGCGTCTGGTTTCAGATGCGCAGCCGCGACGGATTTTACAGCGAGCGTTTCGGCATCGGTTCGGATAAACCCGTCCCGGCTGATTACGACGGCGACGGCAAAACGGACATCGCCGTTTTTCGTCCTGAAAACGGCTACTGGTATTTGCAGCGCTCGTCTGCCGGTTTTACGGCGGTGCAGTTCGGAACGTCGACGGACAAGCCGATTCCGGCTGATTTTGACGGCGACGGTAAAACGGATATTGCCATTCACCGCAACGACCGCTGGTATCTACAGCAATCATCGTCGGGCTTTCGCGTCGTTCAGCTCGGTTTGCCGGGCGACACTCCGATTCACACGGCTTATCTTCCGTAAACGATAATAAAAAGGACGCTTCCCAAGATTAGGACACTATCCATTATTTTATTAACTTGTATTTTGCTTTCATAGTGTTTAAGATTAACGAAGTTGAGCGTCTGATTTTAGAGTTTGGGTTATAAAATAATAAACTCAATTACTTGAAATTAAATCATTTACGCACCCTTAGCTCAGTTGAATAGAGCGTCTGACTTCGGATCAGAAGGTCGTAGGTTTGAGTCCTACAGGGTGTACCAATAATTATGGGCTTTTCCGCGCAATCGGGGAAGCCTTTGATTTTTGCATTCATCTCGGCTTCACCTTAAACTTTGATTATTGCGTCGTTTCGACTGTTTTTGAAACAATTCAGTCAATTTCAACTAACCCTGAAATCTTATGAAAAGACTTAAATATCTGTTTTTAATCCCGGCTTTTCTGCTGACAGCAGGTAATTCTGCGTTCGGCTGTGTTTGCTTCGGACCGGATAATCCCAAAGAAGCTTTAAAATATTGGTCTGACGTTGTTTTCTTAGGCGAAGTCGTTGCTGTCGAAGGGGCAGCTTACACGTTTAAGGTCGAGCGAGCGTGGAAGGGAGTTTCTGCTTCGGAAATCGTAATATATGACGCGCATCCAGGCAGCAGCTGCGCTTCCGACCCTAAAAAGGGCGTAAGATATATAATATTTGCCAGCGTGACCGATATGGTGACGGGCAAACCTATCAGGCTGGATGAGCGGCAAAAAGCGATGCCGTTTTTTGACATCTGTAGTTTTTCCATTTCAATGGCTAATGCCGAAAAAAGTAAGCGGGTTCTGAAAAAACTCGGAAAGGGCAGGATTATTCAATAAAATCCGTCTCAAAATTGACGGTTTAAAAACGCAGTAAAATCTGTCTCGGAAATTACCGCCTTTATCGGGAACGCGATTTGTCCGGAGACCTGGTCGGGATATCGAGCGGTGCGCTTTTCATATCATTTATACATTTTGTATTCACAGACGCGGCGTAAAATAGTATGTTACTAAAGTAAGTTTAAAGTAGAGATGAAATCGGAAGAAACAATTATAGAAGTGTTCGGCAAAATGCCTTACAAGCCTCTGGTTGAAGAAATCGTGGATTTCGCCATTTTTCATCTCGATACCGAAGGGCGCGTTTTAAGCTGGAATCGGGGCGCTGAAATAATTTTCGGCTACGGCAAAGACGAGATTATCGGGCGGAACGGCGAAATACTCTTTACTCCGGAAGACAGGGCGCAGGACGTTCCCCGGCTGGAACTGGAAACGGCTCGGGAAACCGGGCGCGCCTCGGACACACGCTGGCATCTGAAAAAAGACAATTCCCGGTTTTTCGCCTCCGGCGTGACGACCGCCATCCGCGACGAAAATGAAACGCTCATCGGCTACGCCAAAATCGCCCGCGACGAAACGCTGCGGAAAAAGATAGAAGAAGCGCACCGGGAAAGCGAAGAACGATACCGCCTGCTGGCGGAAACCGCTTCCGACGCGATTATCAGCATCAACGAAAAATCCGTTATTTTATTCATTAACCGGGCGGCGGAAAGAATTTTCGGTTTCAGAACCGAAGAGATGATTGGTCAGCCGCTGTCCCTGCTGATGCCGGAATATTTGCGCCACCTGCATCAAGCCGGACTCGAACGCTATATGAAGACGGGAAAGCGTCATCTTTCCTGGGAGCACGTGGAAGTTCCGGGGCTGCATCGAGACGGTCACGAATTCCCGCTTGAGCTTTCCTTCGGAGAGTATATCAAGGGCGGCGAACGGGTTTTTATCGGCATCGCCCGCGATATTACGCAGCGCAAGCAGGCGGACGCCGAGCGGGAACAGCTTTTGGAGCGCGAGCAGCAGGCGCGCAGGGAAGCGACCAGTATTCTCGAAAGAATCAGGGACGGATTTATTTCGATTGACCGCGAGTGGCGCTATACCTACATCAACCGCGCCGGTGCTGAAATGGCAGGGCTTTCTCCCGAAGATTTTATCGGCAAAACTCTCTGGGAAATGAACCCGGACGCGGTCGGGACGAAATTTCAAAGCGAATATGAACGGGCGCTCCGGGAGAACGCGCCGGTTTCGTTTACCGAATACCTGGCTTGGGCAGACCTCTGGCTTGAGGTGAACGCGTATCCTTCGGAAGCCGGTCTTTCGGTTTTTTTCCGCGACGTCAGTCTCAAAGTTCGTCTGGAAAAGGAGCGCGCCGAGCTTCTCGAACGCGAGAAAGCGGCGCGTTTTCAGGCTGAAGAAGCGAATCGCATCAAGGATGAATTTCTGGCGACTCTCTCTCACGAATTACGCACGCCGCTGAACGCCATTCTGGGCTGGGCGCAGGTTTTGCAGACGCAGAATCTCGATTCGAGCCAGTCGAAAAAAGCGTTATCGACCATTCAGCGCAACGCGACGGCGCAGGCACAGTTGATTGACGATTTACTCGACGTTTCCCGAATTATTACGGGAAAGCTCAGGCTCGATGTGCGCCCGGTCGATTTGAGAAGCGTTATCACCGCGGCGACCGACGCCGCGCGTCCCGCCGCCGCCGCCAGGGAAATCAGTCTGCAAACTCTTTTCGACCCTCGGGTAAAGCTCGTTCCGGGCGACGCCGACCGCTTGCAGCAAGTCGTCTGGAATCTGCTCTCGAACGCCGTGAAGTTTACGCCTCACGGCGGGAGCATACAGGTCAGCCTTGAAGCGGACGCCGACGACGACCCGCATTATGTCGAAATTGCCGTCAGCGATACGGGAAAGGGAATTTCGCCGGAGTTTCTGCCTCACGTTTTCGAGCGCTTTCGCCAATCGGACGGCTCGATGAGCCGCAGGCACGGCGGCTTGGGTTTAGGTTTGGCGATTGTACGGCAAATAGTCGAGCTGCACGGCGGAAGCGTATCGGTTGAAAGCCCGGGCGAGGAACAGGGCACAACCTTCCGTGTGAGACTGCCCGTGCTCGCCGCTATGCCGGAGAGCGAAAGCGAAATACGGCAGGCGCGTCACAAATACGAGGCTACCGTCGCGCCGGACTGCCCGCCCGAAATCTCAGGGCTGAAAGTGTTGATTGTGGACGACGAAGCGGATTCGCTCCATTTGATAGATTTCGTGCTCACCTCGTGCGGAGCACAGACTACGACGGTCGGCAGCGCCGCCGAAGCGTTCGAGCTGATTCAGAGCGGGCGCTTCGACGTAATCATCAGCGACATCGGGATGCCTGATGAAGACGGTTTTACTTTGATGAGCCGAATCCGGCAATTGACAGCCGAAAGAGGCGGCGCGATTCCGGCGATAGCGCTGACGGCTTACGCCAGAGAGGAAGACCGGCAGCAGGCGCAACGCTCTGGTTTTCAGAAGCATATGTCCAAGCCCTTCGAGCCGATGGAGCTTATCACGGTCGTGGCGGATGTCGCCGGTCGTCTAAAAGACTCCGGGCAGAAATGAAATAATCGAAGACGGTCGGGATAAATATTTGTTTCGTAGAAAAAAAATCAGCCTCAATCCTTAACCCGGAAACAGGCTGAAATCACACAACTGTATAAGCCGTCTTCCCGCGACGGCGTATGTCTATATTTTCAGGAATTCGGAGGCATTCGTTCGATGCCTCTTTTTTACTGCCCGGTTATTTTCCCTGAATGTCCGTGCGGATATATTGAACGAGAGCTTTAATCTGCTCTTCGTTTAAGCGGTCTTTGAAGGCGGGCATTCCGTCTTCGGGAATGCCGTTGGCAATCGCGTCGATAAAATCCTCGTCCGAATCGTTTTTCATCCGCTCGGTCTTAAAATTCGGAACTTTCAGTTTTTTGCCGTTGACCGTCATCTCGCCGCCTTCGCCCGTTTCCTTGTGGCATTTCGCGCAGATGGTTTTATAGGTTTCGCTCGCCGAAGACAGTCCGGTCGCATCGCTGGCGGGCGCTGTTGTTGCGGTTTGCTTGCCGGAATTTTCCGCCGTTTGATTTGCGCCGGAAGCGGCGGGCGTCGTGTTGACGACTGCGGCTCGATTATTTGCCGTATTCGCGGCGGCGGTGTTCGCATTATTGCCGCCCGGATTGTTTTGCGTGCAGGCGACGATAAAAAGCGTCAGCGCCGATAAAAGCAGACCGATTTTCAAAAAATTCATAAATTCTCCTCGATAAAAATTTGATAACAACGAGTGGAAAGTTTAACGTAAAGTAAAAAGCAAACGCAATTATTTTTTATAAAACCGGGCGGCAAAACGCCCGCCGCAAGAGAATAAAATAAATGGCAATACATCAATTTTTAGAGTCTTTATCGGATAAATTACAAATCAGCGCGAGCGTCAACACCATCTACGGGGACCCGATTGAAGTCAAGGGAAAAGTAATCATTCCCGTCGCCAAAATCGCTTACGGTCTGGGCGGCGGCTACGGGAAAGCGAAAACCCTGGATAAGGAAGGAAATCGCGAAGAAAAACCCGCCGGGCAGAGCGGCGGCGGCGGAATCCGCGCCGTGCCGATGGGCATTATCGAAATCAGCGGAGAAAATACGCGCTTTATTCCGTTCGGAATGAAAAAAACAATTTCGGCGCTGATTTTGATTTTTACGTTTCTGCTCGGAGTTGTCTGCGGCAGGCTGCTTTTATAAAATCGAGCGATGAACACGAAAAAAATCTTAATCGGCGGCGAGTGGCGCGAGGCGAGAGAGGATTTTGAAGTCGGAAATCCGTATACCGGCGAGCCGATAGCCGCCGTTTTCTCGGCGGACGCTTCGGAAAATGAAGAAGCCGTAGCCATAGCCGAAAGCGCGGCGAAAGAAATGCGGAAACTTTCGCGCTGCGAAATCGCCGCGGCTTTGCGAAAAATCGCCGCCGGAATAGAAAGCCGCAGGGAAGAATTCGCCCGCACTATCGCGCTCGAAGCCGCGAAACCGATTGTGACTGCACGCGGCGAGGTCGAGCGCGGCGTCGCCACTTTTAACTGGGCGGCGGGCGAAGCCGAAAGATTCACGGGCGAAGTCATTCCCATCGACACGATTGCGACCGGAAAGGAAAGATTCGGATATACCGAAAGAGTTCCGCGCGGCGTTATTTACGGCATCACGCCGTTTAATTTTCCGCTCAACCTGGTCGGTCACAAGGTCGCGCCCGCGCTCGCCGCGCGCAACGCAATCATCATCAAGCCGAGCATGAAAACGCCCCTGACCGCTCTTTTGCTCGGCGAGGTTTTTCTCGAAAGCGGTTTTCCGCCAGCGGCGCTGCAAGTCGTGCCGCTGGACGTGAAATATATCGACGCGGTTTTACGGGACGAGCGTGTGGCGATGATAACTTTTACCGGCAGCGCGGCGGTCGGCTGGAATTTAAAGACGCAAGCCGGGCGAAAAATGGTGACGCTCGAACTGGGCGGCAACGCGCCCGTCATCGTCGACGAATCGGCTGATATGGAAAAGTCTCTGGACAGAAACGTGATGGGCGCTTTCACCTACGCCGGGCAAACCTGCATCTCGGTTCAGCGAATCTACCTGCACGAAAAAATCTTTTCCGAATGGACGGAAAAATTCGTCGAGCGAGCCAAAAAACTAAAAGTCGGAAATCCGCTCGACGAGGCGACCGAGTTGTCGGTGATGATTGACGAGGACGCGGCGAAAAAAGCCGGGACGATTCTGGACGAAGCCCGGCAGGGCGGCGCGGAAATCCTCTGCGGCGGCAAGCGCGCGGGCGCGATGCTCGACGCGACAGTCGTCACCAACACGAACCCGGAGATGCGCCTCGTCGCCGAAGAAATCTTCGCGCCGGTCGCCGTCGTCGAAAAGTTTTCGGATTTTGCCGAAGCGGTCGAGCTGTCGAACCGCACGAAATACGGCTTGCAGGCGGGAGTCTTCACGCAGAACACGGCAAACTCGCAATACGCGGCGCGGAATCTCGAATACGGCGGCGTGATAATCAACGACGTGCCGACCTTTCGCGTCGATAATATGCCCTACGGCGGCGTCAAGCAATCCGGTTTCGGGCGCGAAGGCACGCGTTACGCGATGGAAGAAATGAGCGAGATTAAATTGGTCGTCATCAATCAATAATTATTTAAGCGAAAGACAGGCTGTTAAAAAATGACAAACAAAAATATTGCATTTGTTTGTCATTTTCATTTATTATTTAATTCGGTTTATTTTCGTCTCTATCCCGTTTCACGTTCTCCGCATTTCAAATCAACTTTTCGGAGCAGCCGTCAAATGAAACAACCAGCCAGGAACATCTATCGTCTTTCTTTTTTTAATTTTGCCGGAATAATATTAGGTTTTTCGATAATACTGCTTTTGTGGCAAGCGTCGGCGGCGAGCGTTTACGGTCAGAGCCAGCCGAATCTTCCCGGCGTCGACCAGACTTTTACGCCGAAATTCAGCCGGGCGGGAAGCATCTGGAAATCGATTCCGCAGCCTGACGGAAAGATTATTCTTATCGGCGGCTTCAATCTGGCGAATGGAGTCGAAAGAAGAAACTTCGTCCGACTCAATCCCGATTATTCGGTTGACGAAACTTTTAATCCGCCGTCGAATATCTCGCTCGACTCGCTGGAATTGCTGCCCGACGGAAAACTTATCTGTCACGCCTACGGCTCGGGTATTTTTCGTTTGAATCAGGACGGCTCGGTCGACCCGAGCTTTAACTTCGGGCGCAGTCTTGAATTTGGCGGCGACCTCGACGTCAGGCTAAAGCCGAGAAGCGACGGAAAGATTATAGTTTTCGGAAGATTCAGGGCGAAAAAACAGAGACTGGTCGTCGCGGAAGATTTTATGCTGCTCGACCAGTTCGGCGGCATCGAATCGGGATTCAGACCGGCGTTTACGGGCTATGTCGGCAATGTCTTTCCGCTGCCTGACGGGAGAACGATTCTGACCGGCACGTTCGAGATAAGCCGCGCCGGGAAGGCGGTCGGCAGAAATTTTGCGGTGCTCGACGAAAACGGCTCGCCCATTCCCGGCTTTGACGGTTTTTACGGCAAAGCCGGCGAAAGCGTAGACGGCGCGCGGATTCAGCCGGACGGCAGAATATTGCTTTACGGCACATTCACCGAAGTTTCCAAACAGACGGTTTTAGGCAGAGCGGTTTCAAAAAACAAACAGCTGCTGCGCTTAAATGCGGACGGCTCTTTCGACCGTGATTTTTCGTTTTCGCCGACTGCGGCGCGCCTTTCGCTTTCGACCGTTTTCCTACAGCCGGACGGCGGAATAATTATCACCGGCGGCAGCGGATTATACTACTACGAGATGAGCAGTTTCGTTTCCAGATTGTTTCCCGACGGCAGTCCGGATAATTTCTTCAATAATAATCTGCCGTTTCAGCCTTTGACACCTCACGAGCCGTCGTCGATAAAAATGGAAATGACCGCCGACGGCGGCTGGCTGATGTCGGGGAATTTCAGGGTTACGGGACGCCCCGAAATACAGAAGCTGATAAAGCTCAATTCAAACGGCACGCTCGACGAGTCTTTTCGGACGCCGCCGATAATCGGCGGCGTCCGCACGGG
>JALZHR010000095.1 GCA_030860665.1 Acidobacteriota bacterium | reverse complement strand
CGGCTTTCCAACCTCTCGATTCGGAATTGAAAACGAAAAATCTGCGGTTCGGCTTGAATTTCGTCGCGCTGCGCAGAGGCTCGTCCAGCGCGACGCCGTAGCTGCCCCTGCATAGAGGCTCGCGCCAGTCGTTTCCCTTCGCCAGAAAATCGCGAATCGGCTTATCGTCCGCGCCCATCCGAAAAGCCATCGGGACGGCTTCGTCAACCGGCATCTCGTTAAACCACGCGTCGCCGACGCACCACGAAGCCAGCGCCGTAATCGTCAGCGGCGTGTTTTCCGGCAGATTCGCCCGCAAATCTTTCACCATAGATTTATAAAAATCTCTCTCCGACGCCAGAGCGTCGAAATCAATCTGCACGGCTTTTACGTCCGGCAATTGCAGAGTTCGTATAATGAGCGAAATTATTTCGGTTTTTTGCTTATCGGAAAGCGCCGGGCGGCGATTTTTTTCTCTGCCGGTTTCGATTCGCGTGACGGCAATCAGGTATGTTTCGGGCGCAAGCTGCAAAGGCTGGCGGCGCGGGCGAAAAACGATTTCGTCGCGCTCCAGAATCAAGGTCTGCGCCAGAAATGCGACGCCGTATCTGCCTGTGTCGAGAAAGCGCAAATCCTCGCCGCGTTCCCAAGCCCAGAGAATCGTCGGCGGCATTTCACGATTGGATTTGATTTGATTCGATGATTTTACGACGCAGCCGCCGCCGGCGCAGCAAAACACAGCCGCGCACAGCAAAATCAGGACGCCGAAGCTATTCTTCAAAAACATAAAGCCTCGGCGTGAATTATAAACGGTTTGCGCCGTTTTTCAACAAAACTCAGGGCAAATCGCAGTTATTCGCCGCGCGACTCTGAAAAAAGTAATACGCCGAAGCGCACGCGACACAGGTCGTCCAGAGCGGAAATAAAATAAATAACCTCTCGTAGCCGCCGGGCTTTGCCGCTGTCGCCAGCGTTTCCATAGAGTAATAAGCCGCTCCGGCGAAGCCGATAAACGAGACGATTAAGTTAAATAAAAAAGAAACCGACCACAGCCACCAGACGAATCGTTTCGTCGCGGCAGTCCAGATGTAGCCGAACAAAAGGGAAAAACCGATAACGGCGGGCATTGGAAATAAAATGGAAGAAGGATTGTCCAGGCTGTTTTCAAGGGCAATCATAAATAAAAACATCGCGCCGTAAGCGCCGGGCAGCGCCAGCAGGCAGCTTCCGGCGATGATAAAAAACAGCGGAATCAGGGTCGGTTTGCGGGTGTTTTTCATAAAATAAGATATGCTGTCAAATAAAAATAAAACCTACTGTAAAATAAATTACGAATACGCGCCAAACTTTTGCGAAGAACTCTGAAAAAAACAAAAAAGTTGATATACTTAACAAAACTGAATGACCATTCATTTTAAAGAGGGCAAATAATGATTGAACGTGAACAACTCCCGATGGATGTGGTATTTGTCGGCGCGGGACCGGCGAATCTGGCGGCGGCTCTGCATCTGAAAAATCTGATTAACCGTCACGACGAGGAAATCGCCGCGGGCAAACGCAAGGGCAAGCCGCTCGGCGAGCTGGAAATCGCGATTATCGAAAAAGGCTCGTTCGTCGGCGCGCATATCCTGTCGGGCGCGGTAATGGACCCGCGCGCTTTTCAGGAACTGATGCCGGATTTTATCGAGCAGGGCTGCCCGGTCGATACGGAAGTCACGTCGGACGCTTTCTGGTATCTGACCGAAAAAAGCAAAATCGCCGCGCCGATTACGCCGCCGCCGCTCAAAAATCACGGCTACTACATCGCGTCTCTGAGCAGAATCTGCGAATGGATGGGCGAAAAATGCGAGGAAGCGGGCGTGAATATTTTTCCCGAATTTCCCGCGTCCGAAGTTTTATACGATGAAACGGACGCCGTTATCGGCGTGCGCACCGGCGACAAAGGCATCGGAAAAGACGGCAAGCCGAAAGCGAATTTCGAGCCGGGCGTCGACCTGCTGGCGAAAATAACGGTCTTGGGCGAAGGCTCGCGCGGCTCTCTGACGAAGCAGCTGACCAATCGTCTCGGCTTGAATCAGGGCAAAGAGCCGACCGTTTATTCGCTCGGCGTCAAAGAGCTTTGGGAAGTTCCGGCGGGAAATTTTGAAACGGGACGCATCATCCACACGCTCGGCTTTCCGTCCGACACGAAAACCTACGGCGGCGGCTGGGTTTACGGGATGAAAAACAACATCATCAGCATCGGCTACGTGACGGGGCTGGATTATCTCGACCCGCTGATTGACCCGCACGCCGAGTTTCAGAAATTCAAGACGCACCCGGAAATCGCCAAAATTCTCGAAGGCGGAAAGATGATTAAATACGGCGCGAAAACCATCAACGCGGGCGGCTGGCACACGATGCCGCAGCTTTACGCGGACGGCGTGCTGCTGGTCGGCGACTGCGCTTCATTTCTGAACGGTCAGCGCATCAAGGGCATTCACACCGCGATGAAATCGGGGATGCTCGCGGCGGAAACGATCGTCAGCGCGTTCGAGCACGAAGATTTCACGGAGAAAGCGCTCAAGCATTTCGAAGAAAAAGTAAATATGAGCTGGATTTACGA
>JALZHR010000094.1 GCA_030860665.1 Acidobacteriota bacterium | reverse complement strand
GGAGAGGAAAACGGCTCTGCCGGAAATGGAGCAGCCGAAGAAGACGCGCCGCGCCGCGGGCGGTTTCTGACGCGCCGGAATTTTTTTATTTCGCTGACGCTGATTGTCGGCGCAATACTCGTTCTGGTGCTGGCGGGCTTTCTCGTTTATCGCTTCGGCTATTTCGACAACTACGTTAAAAACCAGTTCATCACCAAGATGGACCAAATCGGCATCACCTTTTCAGCCGACACTTTCCGGACGACGATTGCGCCGATGACGCTGGAACTCGGAAACGCGACTTTCGTCGACAAAAAAACGGGCGAGAGGCTTTTCCGGATTGATAAGGCGACGCTCGGTCTGTCGGTTACAGACCTTTACGCGTGGCAGCTCAGCCGCGATTTTCGCGTCGATTCGACCGATGTCGACGGCGCGGAAGTCTGGATAAGATTCGACGAAAACGGAAATTCCAATTTCTCGAACCTCGAATTTGTCGAGGAAGAGCGCGGCTACGTCAATTTCAATTACACTTCGCTCAGGTTTTCGCTCCAGAACGGCTTGATTCATTTCGGCGACGTGCAGCGCCGGGTTTCCGCCGACGCCCGAAACGTTCTGCTCACGCTCGAACCGGAAAATCCGCTCGCGCCCGACGAGCAGAAACGCTACCGCTTCGATTTTACCTCGACCAAATCGACGGTCGTTTACGACGAAAGACCGATTGACCCGGTCGACGTGCGCGTGCGCGGCTTGGCTTATCGCGAGGGCGCGGAAATCGCCGAATTGAGGCTGACCTCGCCGCTCGGCGACTCCACTCTGACCGGCAATATCGAAGGCTGGCAGGAGTTTCGCTACAACTTCAGGATTGATTCGACGCTCGATTTGACGCAGACCGGGACGATTTTCGCTTCCGGGACAGCCTTGCGCGGCATCACGAATTTTCGCGGCACGGTTGCGGGCGAGGGCGAAAGATATACGATTGACGGCGAGGTGACGAGCGACGCCCTCGCCGCCTCGAACGTGCGCCTGAAAGCATTGCAGGCGACGGCGACGGTCAACGTCAACGACGGAATCTACGACGCGAACGGCAAGGCTATCGCCGAAATGCTGACGCTCGAAGATTTTCGCATCGATTTTCCGCAGCTTATCGGCAACGTGCGCGGCAACGGGTCGGACTTCAAATGGTTCGGCGAGTTGCAGGCGGCTTCGGCGAAATCGCCTTACGGCACGATTGCCAGCCTGTATATCTCCGATGCGCTCGCCGAATACAAGGACGAGCAGCAGCGGCTGGACGCGTCTTTCGGCACGGTCACGGCGCGGAGATTTTTTTCCGAGGAAGCCGAAATCGAATTTCTGCGGGCGCGCAACGCGCGTTTGACCTACATAAACGGCAACGCCGACGTCAGCCTGCCGAACGTCAGCGCGGACAACGTGAAGGTCGAAGGCGCGCAGCTTCGCGGCGTCAACGCCGGAAACCTGAAAGTCCGCAGCCGGAACGGCAGAACCGATATTCAGGCGAGCAGCTTGCAGGCGCAGAATCTGCAAACCGGCGACGCGAATTTGCGCAACGTTTCGGCGAGCGGCGTCAACGTGACGACGAACGGCACGACCCGCGCGAGCGTCGACCAATTGCGCGCCGGCGAGGTGAACGCGCAGGGCGCGAGAATCGGAAATCTCAACGCGTCGAACGTCGACATCGAGCAAATCGGAAACGAAACGCGCGTCAATTCCGACCGCTTGCAGGTCGGCAGCATCGCGACCAACGCCGCAGTTCTCGGCAGCCTGAACATCGCGGGCGTTCGTCTTTCGATTCGCGAAGGCAGAGTCGAAGGCACGTCCGGAGACATCGACGCTGGAAACGTCAATTTAAGAAATCAGGGAAATCTCGAAAACGTTCGTCTGGCAAAGCCCGTTTTCGTGCTTGAGCCGTCGGGGCGCTATCGCGCGAGTTTGGATATGAGTCTGGGCGGCGGCGTTCTGGGCAGCATTCGATTGGGCGCGGCGCGGGCGAGCGTCATTGCGACGAACGAGGAAATCGCGCTGAACAATTTAACGGCGAGCGTGATGGACGGAAACCTGAACGGCAACGCCGTGATTGCTTTGACCAATCGCCGCCAGTCGCGCGTCGACGCCGAATTCGCCGCGCTCGACCTTTCCAAGCTGCTCGCTCTACAGGGCGGGCGCGTGATTCCGATTGCCGGGCAGACGACCGGCAGAGCGAACCTGACGTTTCCGGGAACGAATATCAGAGCCGCGAGCGGCAGCCTGACGGCGGATTTCGTCGCCAATGCCGGGACGGCTGAGCGCGGGCTGGTTCCCGTCAACGGCAGGCTGGAGCTGACCGCGACCAACGGGCTTTTCGACATTCAGCAGGCGAATCTGAACACGGAAAAAAGCGCGCTGACCGCCACGGGGCGCTTCGATTTGGAAGGCTACAACTCCAATCTGAATCTCGCTTTAAATTCGACCGACGCCAGCGAAATCGAGCGCCTGATTAACGTTTTAAATCTCTCGCCCGAGCTGCAGCAGCGGATGGCTGCAAACGAAATCCAGCTTGCCGGAAACGCGACTTTCAGCGGCACGCTGACGGGAAATCTGACGAATCCGACGATTGACGGGCGCGCGGCGCTCGATTCGATTCTGATTCGCGGGCGAAATTTAGGCTCGCTTGCTTCCAACGTTTTCGTTTCGCCCGAGACGATTGACCTGCGCGACGGCAGATTATTGCAGCCCGACGGCGGAAACATCGCTTTCAGCGTCAGCCTTCCGCAGACCGGGACGAACAACGGCTCGGTGCAGGCGACTTTGACGCGCGTCAATACCGGAAATCTGCTGGCGGCTCTGCCGATTGAATTGCCCGAAGCCCTGCGCGATTTTCAGGGCGAGACTTCCGGCACGATTAATCTGAGCGGCTTGCCGCAGGCGATAACGGGCGAGGCGAATATCGTCTCGAATAACGCCGTCGTCGCCGGTCAGGCGTTCGATAATTTCGAGGCGAACCTGTCGTTTCAGAATTCAATCGTCAACATCAATAAATTCGAGGGTCGCTCGGCGGACGGATTTTTGCGCGCGAACGGAACTTACGATACTAACTCGACCGCCTTCAACCTAGACGTCGAGGGCAGAGGCTTGCAGCTTGCGCGCCTGCGCACGCTGTTTACGAAAAGCCCCGATTTTCCGGCAATCGGCGGAACGATTGATTTGCGGGCGCAGGCGACCGGCAGAACCGCCGATGCGACTTCCTACAACATCAATTTTACCGGCACCGGACAAAACGTTTCGATTAACGAAAACGCCGTCGGCAGCGTTTCATTTACGGGAAACACGGTCAACCAGCAGTTGAATGCGAACCTGACGGCGACGCTCGGCAACCAGCCGCAAACCCTTACGGCGAGCGTCAATTTCGCCGACCCGAATCTGCCGATTCGCGCCGAGACGACTTTCAATAACACCGAGCTTGCGCCGTATATCGCTCTTTTCCGACCGCCGGACGGCGTGGCGATTACCGGGACGGCGACCGGGCGCGTTTTTCTCGAAGGCAATCTTTACGCGACTAACGCGCGCGGCGAGCGGGTTTTCTCGACCGAAAATCTGCGCGGCTCGGCGGAGTTCACGCAGTTCGGGCTGCATCTGAACGAAACGCCGTTTACGGCGACCAACCCGCTCGTCGTACGCTTTAACGGAAGCGAGGTCACGGTTGAGGACGCGCGGTTTTCGGGCGCAGGCTCGAATCTGGTCATCAACGGCACGAAGTCGCTGAACGCGGCGGGCACGAACAATCTGACGGTTGAAGGAACGATAAATCTGCGCGTTCTCGACGTGCTCTCGCCCAACACCTTTTTCGCCGGAATCGCCAATCTTTCCGTGCGTGTCGCCGGTTCTCACGCGGACGCGCGCCTGACCGGAACGGCGCGGCTCGAAAACGCTTCGGTTTCGACCTTTATGGGCAACGAGCGTTTGAATTTTAATCGCATCAACGGGCGCGTTTTGTTTACTTCAAACCAGGCGCAGATTGAGCAGGTTACGGGTTATCTGGGCGGCGGGCAGGTCGTAATTTCGGGCGGCGCGCTGCTCGAAGGCTTGCAGCTCGAACGTTTCCGGCTCGATTTGCGCGGCACGAACGTAACCGCGCCGGTGCAGGATTTCATAGCGACCGCCGACGCGGACATCAGCATCAGCGGCGGGCGCCGCGGCAACGCTTATGAATCTTTGATTGCCGGGAGAATACTCGCCCGCCGCGTTATATATAATAAGGATATAGACCTTGCGGACATTATCGGAAGGCGGACGCAAGGCTCGATTTCGCAGGGCACGGGCGGCGGGTCGTTCCTCGGTGTTACGCGTCTCGCGCTGACGATTCAGGGCGAAAATGCGCTGGTCGTGCGCAATAATCTGGCTAACTTGACCGGCTCGGCTGACCTGACCATTACGGGCGACACCGAAACGCCCGTCATTGCGGGCAGAATCACGGCAAACAGCGGTACGATTTTCTTCCGCAACGACCGCTACGAAGTCCAGCGCGGAACGCTGGAATTTCCGGCGCAGCCCGACCGCGCGCCGTTTATCAATTTGCAGGCGGAAACCGAGATTCAGGGCTATCAAATCTTTGTCAACCTGCTCGGCGAGCTTTCCGATTTTGAATCTTTAAACGCGACCGTGCGGTCGAACCCGGCGCTGCCGCAGGCTGACGTGGTTTCGCTCATCACGTCGGGCAATCTCGCCAATACCGGCGACGGAATCCCGACGCTGGCGCAGACCGGCATCAACACGGCGGCGGAAATCCTAGCCGACGCGCTGATTAACAATCCGGCGCGGAAGGCGACCGACAAGCTTTTCGGCTTGAATCGTTTCGAGATTGACCCGATTCTGTCGGGCGTAAGATCGAATCCGACCGCGCGCCTGACGGTCGGCAGGCAGATTAACCGCAATCTGCTGATAACGTACTCGACCAATCTGTCGGAAGACCAGAATCAGGTGCTGGCGCTGGAATATCGCGTTTCCAACCGCTTGTCGTTCGTCGCGCAATACGAGCAGGGGTCGACGACGAACGTCACGCGCAGCCGCGATAACTTCAGCTTTGAAATTCGTTTGAGAAAGAGATTTTAGAGAAAGAAATTGAATCGCAGGGACAGAAGTAAACAGACGCAGAGCAGAAAAATACAAGCAGGGATGAACAGCGAAATGAAGACAAGGCAAAAGGCAGTGGACAAAGGGCGAAAATGCGAGCGGATTTTTTCCCTGAGGCTTTTTGCTTTTCTCTCGAATATCTCCGCGCCCGTGCGTCTGTGCGGCTTAATCCTGCTTTTGTCCGTCTGCCTGTTCGCGCAGAACAATTTCGAGAACCGCGCGATTTCCGATATTCAAATCAGTCTCGGCGGCACTGACCGCGACCCTACCGCCGAGGAGCAGTTCAGATTAATCGCGCAGAGCATCCTGATTGGAGATTACTCGGCGGTTAAAATCCGCGAAACCTTGCAGGCGCTCTACAACACGGAAAAAATCGTTTCGGCGCAGGTCGAAGCCACGCCCGTCGGCGAAAATCAGGTCAGCCTGCGCTTTATCGTCAGGCGCAAGACGCAAGCCGAAAGAGTGAGCGTCGAGGTCGGAGAGCACGTCGGCAGCGAGGTGACCGAAGAACAGCTTCTGCTGCGCATCAACATCCAGAGTCAGGGCGGCGCGGTCACCGAGCAGGTGCTGCGCAATAACGCCGAGGCGATTAGAAATTACCTGCGCGACCGCGGGTATTACAACCCCGAAGTGACCTACACGCAGACGCCGCTCGGAACGGCAAACCGCGTCGCCGTCACGTTTCGCGTTAATCCGAACACGCAGGCGAGAGTGGCGGATTTTGCGATTAATATCGAAGGCTTTAACGCCGCGCCGGTGCGCGACGATTTGGCTTTGAAAGCGGGAGAAGAATTCTCGCGCCGCCGTCTGGATGAAGACGTGACGAGAATCCGGCAGGCGATTCTCAAAGAGGGCTATCTCGCGCCGCGCATCAATGAGCCGCGCGTCACCTACGACGCCGGAAAAAATACAATCAATATCGAGATGACCGGCGAAATCGGTCCGAAGGTCAACGTCTCGGTCGAAGCCGGAACCGAGAAAGTCGGCGAGGGAACGCAGACGCGGCTGCTGCCGATTCGCCGCGAGGGAACGCTCGATTATTCGGCGATTATCGAGGGCGCGCGCCGCCTGCGCAATCATTTTCAGGAAAGAGGCTACTTTTTTGTCGATGTCGGCGCGGTCTGCTCGGTCACGCCGCCGTTTCCGGCAAATCAGGCGAATCCGACGGAAAATAACACGGAATCTTTATGCCAGAGTCTGGCGGGCGAGGATTTGGACGCGCGCGTCGTGGACGTAAGTTACAGGGTGGAATTGAATCGCCGCCTGCGGCTCGAAGACATCCGCATCGAAGGCACGGACAAAATCACGGTCGAGGATATTGCTTCTGTTCTCGACACGCAGCGCGCGTCGCTGCTCGGCTTGATTCCCGGTCTCGGCTACGGGCGCGGCTACACGAGCAACGAGATTCTGGAAGACGACCGACGGCAAATCCGCTCTATTATGTATGAGCTCGGCTATCGCCGCGCCGAGGTCAGAGTCCGGCAGGGCGTTTCGCCGACGGGCGACGATTTGATTATCACTTTCGTCGTCACTGAAGGACCGCTGACGCGCATCAGCGACATCGATATCGAAAGCAACCGCGCGTTTGACGACGACCGTCTGAAACAGGAATTGCCGCCGCTGGTCGGCAGACCGCTGTCGCGCGCGAGGGCGAGAAACGGCGTGCAGAAGCTGACGGAATTCTACGCCAATCAGGGTTATTTCGACGCGCGCGTGACTTATTCGATTGTCGAGCCGCAGCCTGCCGGAACGCTCAACGCGGCGGGCGAGGAAGAAGTCAAAATCGTCTACAACATCGAAAACGAAGGCAAAAAAGTTTTCATCTACCGGATTTTGATTAACGGCAACGATTATACGAAGCGCGAAGCGATTTTAAGAGCCATCACCCTGCGCGAAGGCGAGCTTTTGAAAGCCGTCGACATCGCGCAGAGCGAGCAGAATCTCTACGGCACGGACGCTTTCGTGCGCGTCGAAATCAAAACCGAAGAAGCGGGCGAAACGAGCGCGGGCGACAAGCGGCGCGACATTATCATCAACGTCGAGGAGCAAAAGCCGCGAATCTTAAATTACGGCGGCGGTTTCTCGACCGACGGCGGACCGTTCGGCTCGTTCGATATTCGCCACACCAATCTTTTCGGCAAATTACAGCAGGGCGGCGCGCTGGCGCGGATGAGCCGCCTGCGCCAGCTCGTGCAGCTGAATTATCTCGACCCGCGCTTTGTCGGCGACGGCAGAAATCGCTGGGCGCCGCTGAATATCACGGCGCAGTATCAGCGTGATTCGACTGTCACACGCTTTTTCCGCTCGGTCTTCGACCAGGGAACGATGGGCATCGTCCAGCGCATCGACGAGGAAGGCAATCCGATTGATATTTTCGGCAACGAGACGGGCGAGCCGACGATTAACCGCCTGACCGTGACGGCGGAAACGCAGCGCACCATCAGCCGCGAGACGCGCAGCATTTTGTTTGTCCGTTACCGCTTTGAAGACGTGCGGCTGTTTAACATCCAGAGCCTTCTGATTGCCGAATTGCTCGCGCCGGACGCGAGAATCCGCACGTCCGGTTTCGGCGCGACTTTCGTCCGCGACACGCGGCAGAACTGCAACCGGCGCAACTCGCTGCTCGAATTGATTTCAAAAGGCGACCTCGGCGACCCGTGCCGCTACAGCCCGACCGACCCGACCAAAGGCAGCTACCTGACGGCGGAATACAACGTTTCCGTTCCGTTCTTAGGCGCAAATATCGGCTTTCACAAATTTCAGGGAAGCTTTCAAACTTATTACACTTTCCCGAGATTGAAAAACGCGACTCTTGCCGGGCGGGCAATTTTAGGTCTGGCGAGCGTTTATGCCGACGAGCCGCGATTTCCCGCCGGTTTCGAGGCGCTGAACGGAACGCTGCCGATTAGCGAAAGATTTTTCTCGGGCGGCTCGACCAGCCTGAGAGGCTTCGATGCCGAATCGGCGGGACCGCGAATCGTTATTATTCCGCAGGGAACGTTTCGCAACAGCGAGGGCGAGCAGGTCGTTTTGCGCCCATTCACCGTGCCGTTCGGCGGAAATGCGCTGGCAATCGTCAATCTCGAAGCGCGCCTGCCGGTCACGGAAGGCATCCAGGCTGTGCCGTTCTACGACGGCGGCAACGTCTTCCGGCGCGTCGGCGATATTTTCAACCCGCCCGACGACGACCCGAACGACGTTCTGCGCAGCAATCTGCGCGCCGTCTGGACGCACACGGTCGGACTCGGCTTGAGAATCAAAACGCCGATTGGCGGCGCGGTGGCGATAGATTTCGCTTACCTGACCAACCCGCCGCGCTTTCTGATTCCGCAGATAAACGGCACAAACGCGATTTATCAATTAAGACAAACGCAGCTTCACTTCCGCTTTACGCAGACTTTTTAAATGGAAAACGGAGAATGGAAAACGGAGAATGGAAAACGATATTTTCCGTTCTCCGTTTTCCGTTTCCTGTTTAAATAAATTTTTCGCCCGCGCGTTTTCTGATGGCTTCCAGATTGTCGTCAATCAAAACTTCGCCGTTTTCAAACACAATTTGAAGCTGCGAATTTTCAGCGGCGGCGGTTTCGATATTTTCCAGCCTTACGGTTCGATATTCGCCGTTTTCATCCAGAATCAAATCGAGCCGACCTTTTTTGCTGTTTTTCCCGGCATCCGTAATCGGCTGCTTGTAAACGTCGCGCAGCTCGCCGTCGACCACGACCGCCGAGCATTTATAGGCGAATTTCAAGGTGTCGCGGTCGATTTTCTGCAAGAGCGCGCCGCCGATGCCGAAAGCGATGTTCGAGGCGCTGAAACCGAGATTTTTCAGGCTCGTCAGAATATCGCGAATCGACTGCTCGTTGACGCCGTCGCCCTGAATAATGCGCACGTTTTTCAAAACCTTATAGCCTTTTGAATTCGTCGTTGCGCCGAATTTTTCGTCCAGAATTTGCGCGACGCGCGAGACGACCTCGACCGGCTCGCCCGAATCCGGTCGAATGACCACCGTCGCGCCCGAATCGACTACTTCCTGTCTTAACCGCTCACCCCAGATTTTTTCGACCGCGTTGTAAATATTCCACGAGTCCGAAACGACGGCGACCGTCGCGCCCGGCTTGGCAAACTGCCGGAGCATATTTCGATACGCCTCGGTTTCGCTTTCCCTGCCCCAACTCGTAATGGTCGAGTGTTCAGCCGCGGGAATCGAAAAGCCAGCCATCGGCTCGTTGTAAAACTCGCGGTGAATCAACAGCGCCGCCATCGTGTCCGTGCCGAGAAAATTAACCAGATGCGCCGCGCCACCGATTGCCGCCGTTTCCTGCGAGGAAACTCCGCGCGAGCCGAAATCGTGAATCTTGAAATTAATCTCCGCCTGCGGCTCGTCAGCCGTCTCCTGCAAAAAGCGGAAAACGTCGCGTTTGATGTAATAACTCTGCGTGGCGACCGTTACCGGATACCAGAGACGCATCAGCTGGGATTCAAACCAGCTCGTAATCCAGAAAAATTCCGGGTCCGTGTTTTCGACCGTCATCAGCGCGTTTCGCGTCGGCACGAGCGAGCCTTCGGGCACGGCGCGGATGCGCATCGGAAGCAGCCCGCCGTGTTTTTCAATCAGGCGCGTCCAGCCATCGTAATTAAAAGGCTCGCCGTGCGCCGTGATGACCTCGCGCGCTTCTTCGACCTCGGCGCGCGTCACGGGGCGGCTGAAATATCTTTTCAGCAGATACTGCAAGCCGAAAAAAACTGTTTCCGCGTAATCGCGCTCCGAGCCGCGCGATTCCAGATAGGAATGAACCAGCGTCGTCTGCGGCGGATATTGCAGCCAGTGCGACGCCTTATACGAATCCGTGTCGATTACTCTATTTATTTCAAACATTTCTTGTCTCCTTATGTTCGGTTTTCTCCCTGAAAACCTAGATTTTTTAATTAAACTTCAGGCAAAGCTCGCGGCGAACGCCTGATAAATCCGCCGCGCGCGCGAAGTATCGTAAACGGCGAAAATCACGTGCTCGAAGCAGCCCGCGAATTCGCCTTTTAACAACCCGGCGAAAATTCCGGCAATCATCTGCGGCTCGTTCTGAAAAACACCGCAGCCCCACGCGCCTAAAATCAAAATCCGATGCCTGTTTTCGGCGGCAATCCAAAGAAATTTTCTCGCCCGCCGCCGATTTACGCTCTCAATCAGGTCGATTTTCTCCGGCTCTCTCTGCTTGACGACGCCCGCATTAACCGCCGGCGAGGTCAGGAACGAAACCAGATACGGTTTATCAATCAGGCTTCCGTCGTCGTTTCGGAAAACCGGAACGCTCGGCGAATAAATCATATAATCTGAATACAGGCAGGAGTTTCCCCGGCGGTTAAACTCATACATTTCAAAATTTGCGGTCAGAGCCGGATAAAGCGCGGACGAGCGAGCCAGCGATTCTTCCTGCGCCTGCGCGCCGCCCAGAAAGCCGCCGCCGGGATTTTTAGCCGAGGCGAAATTCAGAACGAAAGGATTGGCGCGTGCGTCTTCACGGCAGATTCTTTTCGCCGCTTCGAGCGTCGTTTCATCGGTCACTTCAAATTTCGTTTCGCCGCCGCCGGTGCGGATTTTCGCCAAATCCGAAGTTTCGGGAAAATCTTCCGGGCGAAACAGTTTCGAGTTTTCGACGGCAAGCCGCGTTTCGTTTTCAATCGAGACGATTTCGCCCGCAGCGTTTTGGTAAAAACCTTTCTCGATAATGTCGAGCGTTTCGCGGGCGATTTCTTTTCTGTTTAAATTTCTCATTTTTCCTTTCCTTTTCGGCTTTTTTCCCAAAAGCCTACAAATATTTTTACCGGCTTTCGCCGCGCAGCTCGTCGCGCAGCTCCATCAGCAATCTGCCGAGCATATTCAAACCGCTTCCGTCGTCGCCGCCGCCGTCGCCCCAGTAACGGTCGTTGGTCGTATGTTCGACCAGAATCGCGTCGCCGGTTTCGAGCAGGATTTTCCTTAAATCCTCGTGCTGCGTAAATTTCGCCCGCAGAGCCTCGCGCATTATGTCGTCTTTGACCGCTTCCCAATCTTTTCGCAGCGGTCGCCGGCGGCTTCTTCCGGCTCGCGCCGCGACCATTGGTGAATCGATTAAACGGATTTCTTCCTCGTGTTCAGTTCCGGCAAATTTCTGCGCCTGAAAATAATGCTCGCTGGTTTTCCAGATTTTGCCTTTCAGCTTAATCGGATAAGCGGCGAAATTTGAAAAGCAGCCGTATGCGTCCTTCGTCGAATAAAAATTGATGACTCTGTTTTCGCTCATTGATTTCTCCTTTCGGCTTTCTACCTGAAAGCCTACAAACCAAGAAAATACCTGATAATGTGGATGTGGTCTTCAAAAAATTCGTCTTCGTTTTCGCCGAGCGCCGACAGCGGCAGCCAGAAGGCTTTCGCCGCGTCGTCGCCGCCCTTGACGCGCGGCAAGCCGTCTTTCAGGCTCGGCTCAAGCTCGATGAAATAGGCGAACGTCACGGTGCGACCGCGCTGCGAGCGCTCCGGGTAATCGAAGGCGCGCGAAGCCTTGATGCTGCCGCGCAGAACGGCGGCGGGAACTTTTATCTGCGTTTCTTCCTTTAATTCCTTAATCGCCGAATCTTCCAGCGTCAAATCCTTTATCAGAAATCCGCCCGGCAGCGCCAGCAAGCCTTTGCCCGGCTGATGACCGCGACGGATAACCAGCACGTGACCGCTCTGGACGACGACCGCGTCGGTCGTGATAAAAGTCGGCTCGTAGGGCGCGCCGACAAAACGCGTGTCGGCTTTGTATTTTCGCAGGTAATCGAATTCTTTCTTCAGATTCGCAAACGTTTCGGTCTGTCTGAAAACTTCGAGCTGCGTCACGACCTGCGGCGGGAGAAGCTCTTTCCAGTCCGCATTTTCCGCGGCGAAATATTTCTCGCGGATTTCGCTCGCGTTCGCCTTCAGATAAGCGCGATGCGAGGAGTAGAATTCTTCAAACTGCCACTGCGGGAAAAGGTTCAGATAATAGGAAGTGCGGTCTTTGAAAAATCCGACGAGCGCGATTTGCGCGTGATGCTGCGGCTGCTCCCGGTCGTCCTGCCGGTTTTCGTCGTTTTCCTCGACGATTTCGCGCGCGACGTTCTGGATTTCGGTCGTCCAGACGTGGTCGTTATACGGATAATCGCGAACGGCGCGGAAAATCAGGCGCTCCGCCGCCTCGCCGGGAAAACAGGCGCGAATCATCTCCTCGCGCATAGCGGGCGTAAACGGATTCTTCACGTCGGACGCGTGGCGCGCCGAACCGAGAATAATAATGACTTTTTCGGCTAGAGTTAAGGCGTGGCGGATTAAATCCCGATGCGCGGAATGAAAAGGCTGGAAACGTCCGATGACGATTCCGAAATCGTAATTCTTATTCATTTGTCCAACACTCTCCGTGTTTTAAATTTTCGCCGTTCAACCCGAACGGCTACAGTTTCAACATAACGCTTTGCGATTTTTTTCGCAAGCCGTTTTTGCGCGCCGCCGAATCCGGCGCTTTAACCAATCTTTTTTTATGCGGCGAGTAATTCCCTGAATACGCCCGCCAAATCGAGAATCGCCCGTTCGCCGTCGCCCGCGAAAACCGAGCCGTGCATCGTCGCC
>JALZHR010000084.1 GCA_030860665.1 Acidobacteriota bacterium | reverse complement strand
CGTAAATCCTGCGCGCTTCCTCGCGCGTCCGCACTTCGCCGACGAGCTTTTTGCCGTTTTCCCAGATGGCGAATTCGACAATCGAAGCCGTTTCCGGAATCGGGAAAAAATAAGTTCCTTCCAGCGTGTAAGGCGTGTCGTTGCGGAAAACCTGTTCGAGATGCGTCGTGGCGACCTGACCGTTGATTTTCGTGTCGATGTTGATTGACTTGACGGGCAGAGCGTTGGGCACGGGAATTGGACGCGGCGGCGGAATCGGGCGCGGCGGAATCGGGCACGGGCGGCGTTCGCAGATTATCGGAACGATAACGCCCTGCGCCTGCGCGCCGACGGCGAAGCAAAATGCAAACAGAACCAGACCGAATAAAATTCTGGCTTTTTCTTTATTCATACTTTCTCCTCTGAAATTAAACTGCGCGGAACTTCTTTAGTGCTTCGCTTGGTTTGACGAATTAAGGAACGTACGAAGTTGCTCCGGCTTGCATAATAAATGCAAAGTGCAAAATATTATAGCGGATTTCATATTCGTGCGGCTTCAGCCTTAATCGCGCACTTCTGAAACCAGCTATCAGATTTAAAATTTAGGATTTAGAATTAAATCGCCTCTTACATTCTGCATTTTGCATTTTGCATTTATTACGCTCGCTTTCCGGCATAATCGGTTTTAGAAGAAAGCGTTAATAAAATAAAGGCAAGCCGGTTGGGTCGGCTCGCCTTTGACTGTAAAGAAATTATTCAATCCGTTTTATTTGTCGTCCAAATCGTTCAGCGCGCCGTCGATATCGGTTTCGAGTTTCTGGCGCAGCTTTTCGACCAGCAAATCGGCTTTGGCAACGTTTTCTTCCAGCCCGGCTTTGTTTGCCTGAATCTGCTGGAGAAGGCTGTTCAGATTCGTTCTTTTATTTTGCAGCTGGCGGCGTCTCTGCTCGCGCAGCTCTTCGGGGCGCATCGAGCCCATTACGGCGAGGTTGCGATTTATCACGTCATCCTGCGAATCGTATTCGACCTGTTCCAGCTCGGCTTTTATCGAGTTTTCCTTTTCGGTCAGCGAGAAAAGCTTTTCGCGCAGAGTTTCGGCGCGCTGCTCGGCGCGCGAGAGGATTTCGAGATTCAACAGAAGCTTTCTTTGTTTTTCGTCCAGCTCGCCGCGGCGCGACGATTCCAGCGAGCTGACGCGCGAGCTCATTTCCTTGATGCGCGTGTTGAACTGGTCGATTTTGTTCTGAAAGCTCTCGCCTTCGCCCGTCGTTTCCGGCTGAACGGACTGCGTTTCGGTTTCCGTCGTGACCGGAACTTCTTCCGTTCTGGTGTCGTTCTGACCGAGAATTTCGGGCTGAGACTGGTCGATAATCTGCTGCGTCGTGACGACGGGCGTCGGCGTTGCGCGGCGCGGCTTTCGCTTGCGCGTCGTCTGCGCGAAAGCGACATCAACCGACAAAACCGTCAACAAACCCAAAACGATGAAAATCAATGAATAGCGTTTCATTTTTTCTCCTTTTTTTCCGCCTTGTCAGGCAGCAAATCGCCCGTGAAAAACTCAATCACGCCTTTTCCCAAGCCGACGAACGGAATCGCGTCCAAGCCCGAATTCAAAACGCCGTAAAGGACGCCCTTGCGTTTAATGTCGTAACCGACAAAACCGATTGCCATCGCCGTTCCGACATACGGAATCGCTTTGCCGACGCGTTTCGCCGCGTGCCAGCCGCCCGCCGTCAGCACTTTTCTTTTCAAGCTTTTTTTATTCTCAGCCATCTAAAACCCATCCTTTTCTTAAATTTTAGACTTGCACGATTTAGATGACAACAGCATACTTTTAATTTGCACGTAAATACTAACCTTTAGTTGCAATTTTTCGATTTATGGCGCTTAAACTCGATAAAATTTCCCGCCGCTCGGGCGACAAATGGATTCTGCGCGATTTTTCGCTCGAAGCCGGTGCGGGCGAGATTTTCGGTCTTATCGGCGCGAACGGCGCGGGAAAATCCGTCGCTCTGAGACTAATTGCCGGTAGCGAAACGCCGAATTCCGGGCAGATTGTTTTTGGCGACAGCGACGTAACGGGCGATTCCGCCAAAGCGCGAAATTTCACGCTGGTGGCTGACGAGGAAAACGGCGCTTTGTGGAAAAACCTTTTTAAGCCTGGAAAACCGAGCGGGCTTTCGGGCGGCGAGCGGCAGGCGTCGGATTTTGAAAAGGCGCTCGAAAACGCCGAAAAAGTTTTACTGCTCGACGATCCTTTCGCCTGTCTCGACCCTGTCCAGCGCGAGAAATCCATCGAAAAACTCAGGGAAACGACGCGCGAAAAAAATCTAATCGTCATCCTGGCAATCAGCGATTTTGAAGCGGCGTCTCTCGCCTGCGACCGTCTCGGCGTTCTGCATAAAGGAGAAATCGTGCAAACGGGAACGCCGCGCGCGATTTACGAGCGTCCGAACTCGGTCGCCGTCGCCGCAATGCTCGGGAGAAATAATTTAATCGCCGCGCGGCGCGTTACTTTTAACAATCAGCCGATTCCCGAATTTCAAACCTTAACGGGCGACCATCGCCTGCAAACGGGAAAAATGGAAAGAACGGCTCTCGGCGCGATTACCAGCGACGTGACGCTGATGATTCGCCCCGAACACATCTCCATCAGCTTCGGCGCGTCGTTTCCCGAAGACAAC
>JALZHR010000291.1 GCA_030860665.1 Acidobacteriota bacterium | reverse complement strand
GGCGCAAAGCTCGCAAAGAGGAACACATAAACCATTCTCCGACGTTGTTTTATGCAGAAAAAATCAGCCGGTTTATTTGATAAAATCTCGCCGTTTGACGCGGAATCGGGCGAGCTGCTGAACGTGATTGTCGATACGCCGAAAGGCAGCCGCAACAAATACGAGTTTGACGAGGAGCTGGGGCTTTTCAAGCTCGGCGGCGTGCTGGCGGTCGGGCATTCGTTCCCGTTCGATTTCGGCTTTATCCCGAACACGCTCGGCGGTGACGGCGACCCGCTCGACGTGCTGGTTTTGATGGACGAACCGGCTTTTGTCGGCTGTCTCGTCCCGGCGCGGCTCATCGGCGTCATCGAAGCCGAACAAACCGAGCGCGACGGCAAAACCGGGCGCAACGACCGCCTTATCGCCGTCGCCGCCAATTCGCGCGTTCATACGCAGATAAAATCGATTAATGATTTAAACGAAACGCTGGTCGATGAAATCGAGCATTTTTTCGTTTCCTATAACGAGGCGAAAGGCAAGCAATTTAAACCGCTCGGACGCTTTGCCGCGCGTAAGGCGAAAGATTTGGTCGAAGAAGGAATAAATAAGGCTCGAAAAACTTAATATAAATGCAAAATGCAGAATGCAAAGTGCAAAATTAATGCGACGGAAGCCGTTTATATACCGCCTTTCGTCTTCTGAATCATTTCACCACGGGAAACTGTTTAGCTCGACCTGACCGGCTTGCCATTTATTTTCCCCGAACGGCAAAACCATAACGCCCATCGGAGATTCTATCCTGCCGCTCGGCTGTTCGATATAAACCGGCTCGTTAACACGCTGCCAGCCGAGCGATTGATAAAACGGAATCATTCGCGGCAGGCAGAAAAGCAGACCGGCTTCGACCCGCCATTCGTTTTCGAGAAAATCGGCGACTTTTCGCATCAGCGTTCGCGCGTAGCCTTTTCCCTGCGCGCGCTCGTGCGTCACGACGCCGCCGACGCCGCCGACCACGACGGGCTTTTCGGCGACCGCAATCGTATGCTTTAAAACGGCGGCGTGGCTGACCGGCTCGCCGTCTTCATATATCAGAAAATGCCAGTCCTTCGCCCGCCACGACAGATTCAAATCGTCCGCGCCGAAAATATCTTCTCCCCAGCCGAATAACCGCTCCCATTCTTCCGCGCTCAGGGACGCGGCTTGTTTAATCTCAACCGACATAAATTTTCTTCAATAATCGTTTTTTATTTTAAAACCGCGCCTTTTACCACGCGGAAAAACAAGCTGTCCGGCAAAAGCCTGCGCGCGGCGAGAACCATTTTCGAGTTTACGGGATAACGCATTTTTTTCGAGCCGTCGGTGACGGCTTCGTAAATCGCGGCGGCGACGATTGAGCCGTCCGGCGCGTCCCGTCCGGCTTTCTGCATATTCGGCAGCGCGCGCTCGATAAAATTATCGTAGGCGGTCAAGCCTTCGCGCCGCGTCAAATCCTGCGAGCGGTCGTAGAAATCGGTTTTTATCGGTCCCGGCTCGATGATTTTGACGCGGATGTTAAACTCTTCGACCTCGTATTGCAGCGATTCCGAAAAGCCCTCGACCGCCCATTTCGTCGCGTGATAGAGGCTGTAGAGCGGAAACGTGATGCGCCCGCCCATCGAAGCGACGTTGACGATAACGCCGCTTCGCTGCCGGCGAAAATGCGGCAGAATCTCGCGGCAGACGTTCATCAAGCCGAAAACGTTCGTCTGAAACTGTCTCTCGATTTGCTCTTCGGTCGCCGCTTCAAACGCGCCGACCAGACCGTATCCGGCGTTGTTGACGACGGCGTCGATGCGCCCGAATTTTTCGAGCGTCGCGCCGACGGCGTTTTTTATCGAACCGGCGTCGGTCACGTCCAGACGGAAGCATTCGATGTCGGCGATTTTTCGCAAATCTTCAGCCTTTTCCGGCGAGCGCATCGTGGCGGCGACCTTCCAGTTTTTCGTCTGAAAAAGCTTCGCCGTTTCCCTGCCGATGCCGCTCGACGCGCCGGTAATTAAAATGACTTTGTTCATAATTATTTGTAAAACGTGAATCGTGAATCGTAAATTGTAAATCGTTAATCGTTAATGGTAAATCGTAAATCGCAAACTGCGCCCGTTTAATCTTTTGATTTACATCTTACGAAAAATAAAGATTTTATGTTCGCGCGAAATAATTTCGATTCGTGAATCGCGATTCACGATTCGCGATTCGCGATTTAAGCAAAACTGGTATAATAAAGCTATGAAATTTCTTCACATTTCCGATATTCATTTAGGCTGCACGCGTTATCAGCTCGAAGAAAGTCCGAAGGATTTTTTTAACGCGTGGTATGACGTTCTGCTGAAATACGCGGTCGAGGAAAAGGTCGATTTCGTCATTATGGCGGGCGATTTTTTTCATAAAAGAAACGTTCCGCCCGAGACGATGAATCACGCTTTCGCCGGTTTGAGTTTATTGAAAGACGCCGGGATTCCGGTCGTCGCCATCGAAGGCAATCACGACCAGAAACACAACGACAGCGAATACAGCTGGCTGCGCTCGCTCGAAAACTGGCGGCTTCTGCACCTGATTGAGCCGCGCAACGTCGAAGGAAAATTCATTTACGAGGCGTGGGATTACGACAGCGAGCATTACATTCGCGGCGGCTACATCGACGTCGGCAACGCGCGGATTTTCGGCTCAGCCTGGTACGGCGCGTCGGCAAACTGGGCGATTCCGATGCTGACCAAAGCCCTGAAGGACAACCGCCGCCCGGGCGCGTTTCACATTCTGCTGCTGCACACGGACGTCGAAGGTCACCAGACGCACCCGATTCCGGCGCTCTCGCTGGCGAATCTGAAAGAATTGAAGGAAGTAACCGATTACGTCGCGCTCGGGCACACGCACAGGCATTACGAGATTGACAACTGGGCGTTTAATCCCGGCTCGCTCGAAATTACGAGCATCGACGAATACCGCGAAACGCGCGGCGCGTTTCTGGTCGAAGTGGACGAGCAGAACCAAATCACGGCGCGTCACGTCCGCGATTATCGCCAGCGCCCGTTTCAGCGGCTTTCCTTCGACGTTTCGCCTTGCGCCGAGACGAAAGCCGTCACCGAAGGCGTTCTGGAAATGGTCAGGAGGCAAGCCAGAGGCTCGAACGAAACGATGAACGCCGAACGCGGGACGATAAACGAAGAAACCAAAACGTCGAACGCCGCGGAAGGTGAACCGGTAAACGAAGTGCGCGAGATGATGAAGGCGAAACGCGAAGCGGCGAATTCAGAGGATGAACCGGCGAATTCATCGTTCAACGCTCATCGCTCAGCGTCCGACCTCGCGCCGATTATCGAAATCACCTTGCGCGGTCATCTCGGTTTTCCGAATTCGCTGCTGGAATTGAAAACAATCCGCGAGCAGGCACAGGAATTGACGGGCGCGCTGCACGTCCGCATCAAAAATCACTCCGCGCCGGTCGAATACGCCGTCGCCGCCGATTTGGAAGAAGACGCGTCGCGCGAAAAGCTCGAACGCCGCGTCATCGAAGATTTAATCGCCCGCGACACACGCTTTAAAACGCGCGTCGAAAACATCTCCGAAGCCGTCATCGGCGCGAAACGGATGGCTTTAAGCGACGACGAGCCGGAAAAAATCGTCGATTTCATCTCGATGAAAATTTCTTAGCCGTTAGCGATTAGCCGGAAAAAAGCGATTGGCTAAGAGCTAATTGCTAATCGCCGACAGCTATTTTAAAGTATAAGAATGTCCGAAGCCCTTGACAGAGTGCGCGGCGTTCGCCGTCTGCCGCTTTTTCCGCTGCCGGTCGTTCTGCTGCCGAACGAACTTTTGCCGCTCCACATTTTCGAGCCGCGCTACCGGCAAATGCTGAAGGACGTGCAGCTGACCAACCAGCTTTTCGGAGTTTCCTACTTCAGCGCGGAAGAATCCGGCATTGAAAAACCGGGAATCGGCAGTCTCGGCTGCGCGGCGGAAGTGCGCAACGTGCAGATGCTCGAAGACGGGCGCGCCAATATCGCGACGGTCGGCTTGATTCGCTACCGGCTGGAAGCCTACGTCGAAACGGGCGAGCCGTATTCGGTCGGCGAGATTTCGTTTTTTGAAGACGACGCCGAGGACGCGGAAGTGCTCCAATCGCTGGCGGACGAAGTTTTCGCGCTGTTTATGCGCGTGGCGAAAGCGGCGCACGATTTGAGCGGCGAGCGCGGGCAAATGCCCGAAATTCCGCAGGTCGAGCCGCAGCATCTTTCGTTTCTAATCGCCGCCGCCTTTAATCTCCAGCCTGAGATGAAATACGAATTTCTCGAAATGCGCTCGACCGCCGGACGCCTCGAACGCCTGCGCGAAATGCTCAGGCAAACCGTCGGCAAAGTCGAAGAAAGCGCCCAGATGACCAAAATCGCCAAAACCAACGGTCACAGCAACAAGCCGATTAAGCTGGACTAATGCAAATGCAAAATGCAAAGTGCAAAATATCAGGAAGAAGATTTAAGAATTAAATTAATCCTTCCATTTTGCATTTTGCCTTTTGCGCTTTGCATTGATAAACGTTTCTTCAATCGCCCGGCGCATTCTTTTCGTGTGCGAGCCTTGCCAGTAGATTTTGTTGCAGCCCGGGCAATAATCGAACGTTTCCTGATTTCTGCCGCGAACGTCGGGCGGCGCGCCCGCGAGGATTTCTTCGCCGCTCGCGCGTCTCAGAGGCGTGTTGCAAACCAGGCAGCGCATAAAGAATTCCGTCGGTTTTTCGATTTCAAAATGCTCGATAATTTCCTGAAACTGCTCGAGCGGAATTTCGCTTCGCAGCAGCAGAACGTTATCGACGCGCCATTCTTCGACCAAAGGCTTGTCGAGCGTCAGGATAAAACGCTTTTCCTCGATGGCGCGCCTGACCAAATCGCGGTCGGCGATGGCGTCTTCCCAGATTGTGTCGATGCCGATTGCGCGCAGCCAGCGCACGACGCGCGCCGTCATCACGTCGGCGAAAAATTTGATTTCATCGTTTTTCGGCAAATTCAAACGGTGCTCGAAACCGACGCGCGCGCCGCACGCGCAGTTAATCGTTCGCCCAAACTGAAACAGCGTCACGTCATATTGCCGCCCGCATTTCGCGCAATCTATCGACATAAATTTTCCCGAGATATTAATTGCCGGCAGCGGGCTAACAAGCCCTGCCGTATTTAGAAAAGTCTTCCGGCTGAAACGCGTTAAAAATAAAAACTCCGACAACGAACGTCAACAGGGCGACGATAAAGTAGAACAAAAGTCGTTTCATACGTTTATTATACAGCGGCGTAAATTTACGCCGCTAACCGATTATGCTTTATCAAGCCGCTCGCGCCAAAATGTATGCGGTTCGCTAACCGGCTCTTTCAGCAAGCTCAGCCCAGCGTTCCATATTGTTTTCGAGCTGCACGCTTAGTTTTTGCTGTTCGTTGAAAAGCTCGTTGACTTTATAAGCGTCGAAGGCGAATTCGTTTAATTCGGTTTCGATTTCCGAGAGGCGTTTTTCGATTTCGGGAATTTGCGCTTCGAGCATTTCCAGCTCGCGTTTTTCGTTGAACGAAAGCTTCTTCGATTCCGTTTTTTCGACCGTATTTTTTGCGGCGTTTTCCGGTATCGTCTGCGCTTTAACCGCCGCGCGGGTTTCGGCTTCGCTTGCCCGCTCGCGCTCGACGATTTCCAGATAAGCCGAATAATCGCCCGGAAATTCGCGGATTTCGCCATTGCCTTCAAACCTGAAAACCGTGTCGATGGTGCGGTCTAAAAAATAACGGTCGTGGCTGACGACGATTAACGCGCCGGCGAAATCATCGAGATATTCTTCGAGCGCAATCAGCGTCGGAATATCCAAATCGTTGGTCGGCTCGTCCAGCAGCAAAACGTTCGGCTCGCTCATCAGAATTCTGAGCAGGTAAAGACGCCGCCGCTCGCCGCCCGAAAGATTGCCGACCACCGAATACTGCGC
>JALZHR010000019.1 GCA_030860665.1 Acidobacteriota bacterium | reverse complement strand
ACGCAACTATCAAAAAGGTGGGAGATTTTATGCAAAGTATGAACAAAAGAATAAATAAAGGGTTGGACGGAATTTCAAAATCAGAAGCGGTGAGCATCGCGCGGGCTAATCCGCTGGCGCTCTCGCTTATCGGATTGGGAGTCGGTCTGCTTTTAATGAACGGCTATAACAGAAAATCGACCTATGGCAGCAGCAGCAGCCGCAGCGGCAACGGCGGTAATCAGGGCAAACGCTCGTATACCTCCGGCGGCGGTCACGGCGACGACCAGCGGCAGCAGGCTTCGCTGCTGAAATCGGCGCAGGAAACAGTCACCGGTGCGGCGTCGAGCGTCGGCAGCGCGGCTAGCGGCGCGGCGAGCAGCGTCTCGAATGTCGCCGGAAGCGCATACAGCACCGTTACCGGCGCGGCAAGCAGCGCGGTCAACACGGTCGGCAGCGCGGCGACTACCGCTTATTCGAGCGTCGGCGATTATGCCGGAAAGGCTTATGAAAAAGTCGGCAACGTCAGCTCGCAGGCGCGCGAGCAATACGATTATTACATCGAAGAAAATCCGCTCGCAGTCGGCGCGGTTGCCCTGGCTTTGGGCGCGGCAGTCGGTATGTCGCTTCCTTCAACCCGCGTGGAAGGTCAGCTGATGGGCGAAACGAAAGAGCAGCTTCTGCAAAAAGCGCAGGAAACGGCAGGCGACCTCGTCGAACGCGTGAAACAGGTTGCCAGCGAAGCGCAGAGAACAGTCAGCGAAGAAGTTAAAACGCAGGCTCAGGAATTGACGCAATAAATTTTACTGAGATATTCTGCGTCAATCAAAGCAAAAGGCGAGGGAAGCAGCAAGATTTCCCTCTCCTTTTGCTTTTTTATTTTTCCGACGATAGCGAAATCTGTTGGCGTAAGTATTGTTCAAAAAGAAATTAATTGATGTCTTTGCCCGCCTTCAGCTTTTCAATCATCGCCTGAACCGCTTGTTTACTGGCGTCGTTCGGCGACAGCGGCAGCGCCTTGTTAGCAAATTCCAGGGCTTTTGCGTATTCGCCGCTGGCGGATAATCCTCTCGCCATACCTACCAGCGCTGCAAATTGATTCGGATTTTTGTCGTAATTAAACTGAAAAACCTCCAGTGCGGCTTTCAGGTTTTTCGCCGCTAAAAGCTGTCTGCCTAACTGCTGAAGCTGGACGACGCTTCCGAACGGCAGCGCGCTTTTGATAACTGCCGCCGCCTCGTCCGGTTTACCGAGTTTATCGAGAATCAACGCTTTGGTCGAAAGCGCGGGAAATGAAGTCGGATCGCCCGGAAAATTGGGACCTGTCGCCTTAGTCGCCCATTCGAGTCCTTTTTCCAGTTGGTAATTATTCTGCAAAGTCCAGCTGGCGGCGATGTTTAAAGACTGCGATGTAAAGCTGCGCGGATTTTGCGATTCGGCGACGAAAGCGTCGAATTGCTGTTTCAAATAATCGACTTCGACCTTGAAGGGAATCGATAGTTTTTCCCACGAAAGAGCGATGACCGCCGAGTTCTGCGTCGGATCTGAAAACTCGTATTTCAGAAACTCGACGCTTTTCTCAAGCGGCTGAGGTTTGACTTTGACGCGCAGAACATCTTCCTTTTCGTCGTAGAAAAACGAACCCCACGCGTCCGACCTTTTGGAAAAAATAACAATGCTTTCGAGCGGGTCATAAGCGATAAAAAAACCGTATTTTCCTTTCGGCAGTGGTTGACCTTCGATTTTTACGTCGTTATCGAATTCGATGACGGTATTTTCGTTCGCGCCCGCGCGCCAGGGCGCGGGTTTGCCGTTTCCGAATCCCTGGTCGACGAAGCCTTTGTGAACGATTCCGCCCCAGATTTTACCTTCGCGCCCCTTGACCGCGGGACGATGATAAGTAATCGTAACCTGCGTCAAACCGACTTGCTCGGAAACCGACGCTTTTTTCGTGTAGCCGTTCGGAACCGCCGAGTTATACGGCACTTGCGCATACAACGGAACGGCAAAGGTAATGATTGCCAGTAAAAGTAAATAATTTTTCATGTTTTTGAATTGAGAGCGTAAACAAACCGCGTAATAATTGAATTTTTTTATGCCTGATGTAAACCGAATCAAAAATTATTCGAAGCTCCAACTATATCAAAGATTACTCGTCTTCCAATTGAATTACAGATGTTATTTTTTTAATAAAAGAAGGTAATGAACCCTGCTCGCTACGAATTCATTACCTTCTGTCAAGGATTCGGTTTAGAAAACAAATCTAAACCGAATCTCTGATTATGAAGCGCTCGGAAGCACGTTTGTTGAAATTAAACGACCCCGGATTTCAGAATTCATTGTTTTATCTGAATTCCGGAAACTCTTCGCCGTAAACAGGCAGCTCGGCTTGCGGTTCTCCTGCGTGTAACTGGTCGCCGGCTTGTCCGAAATCAACGTGGCGTGACGTTTGCGTCGCGCTTTGAAAGATGTGCCAGCGAAACTTTCCGGTTCCTGCGTCGAGTGTTTCGCGGGAGACAAAATCGGTTTTGCCGTCACCGTCATAATCGCCGAACAGGGGAAAGAAGAGATTCGAGGCAGTTCCCCACGCTATATAATACATCTGCCCGTCGGAGCTTCGGCGGACGAAAAACGTTCGTTTTCCGTTCACGCCGCGTTGAACCATCGGGTCATTTTTACCGTCGCCGTCAACGTCAATCGGGAAGAAAAAGAACGGAGCGTCGGTCTGGGGGTTGCCCCACTGAAACACCTGCAATTGTCCGTTAGAGCTATTGCGAATATACCAGCTAATCGGTCCGTTTGCTCCGTTCTCTGCGCGAGTAACGCATAAATCAGCTTTGCCGTCGCCGTCGTAATCGCCGATTACCGGAATATCTCCGGGCGCTCCGGGTCTTCCCCAATATTCGTAGCGGGGATTGCCGGTCGAGCTTTCGATGATATACCAAACGCCTTCTGCGCGGCGGAAAACTGCGACGTCCAGCTTGCCGTCACCGTCATAATCCGCCGGGACGAATCTATCCGTGCCGGTAGGCGGAAATTGTCCCCAATTTACGACGCGTATCGAATTGGTTTCGCTTTGCAGGATATACCACGTGATGACGTTGTTTGCATCGAGGTTCCAGG
>JALZHR010000012.1 GCA_030860665.1 Acidobacteriota bacterium | reverse complement strand
GAATAAAAGGCGAATCGTAGATATTATGAAATCGGTCAACCGAACCGCGCTTATCGCCGTGCAGCCAGCTTCCGTAACAGCGAAACGTGATGAGATAGGCTAAGGGAATATCAGTGTCGTTCCACATAATTTTATTGCGGCGGAGGTTGTCTGTTATTGCGGAGTTTACCCGCCCGCTACCGCAGGCGGTTCTGACAAAGCCGCCTGCCCGCTACGGCAGATGATTTTGGCTCAGTTCTCGATAAAGCCACGCGCGCGCCAGGCTCCAGTCGCGGCGGACGGTGCGCGTCGAGATTTCCAGCGTTTCGGCGATTTCTTCCTCGCTCAAGCCGCCGAAATATCGCAGCTCGACTATCTGACTCTGGCGCTGGCTCAGTTTTGCCAGTTTTTGCAGGGCTTCGTCGAGCGCGACCAGATTCGTTTCCTTTTCAAAAGGCGCTTCGATTCGCTCGTCGAGCGTGATTTGTATCTGCTCGCCGCCGCGTTTCAGGCTGTTTCGGGCGCGGGCGAAATCGACTAGGATGCGCCGCATCAATTGCGCCGCAATCGCGAAAAAATGCGTCCTGTCCTGCCAGCGCACGCGGCTCGAATCAATCAGGCGCAGATAAGCCTCGTTGACGAGCGCGGTCGTTTGCAGGGTGTGATTGGGATTCTGCCGGCGCATATAGCGTTTCGCCAGCTTGCGCAGCTCGTCGTAGACAATCGGCATCAGCGCGTCGAGCGCGGCTTTGTCGCCGCCGCCCCAGGCGAGAAGAAGCTGCGTTATTTCTGGTGGTGCGGGTTGCTGATTCATCTCGGAAAATTCGACGCGCGCGCCGATTCGAGCACAATTCGGCACTAGCTTACCACAACTGTTTGGCGGGCAAAAACGAAAATTCGCGCGGCGTGTCCGCTTTCAAACGTGCTTTTCGTCTTTATGTCTGAGAGCGAAAAAGCGTTCTCGAAAATTTATATCGGGCGAGCCGGGGTAGTTAATAAATTTAATTCATAAATGGAGCAATCAAGATGAGAAAAATCAAACAAATAACCAAGACGCTGACGGTTCTCGCGCTTTTCGCGGCGAGCGTTTTCGGCGGCGATTTGCGAAACGAGGACGGCAGGCGCTACGAGGTGAAAATTCACGGTTCATCGACTACGACGAACACTTATATCGACGCGAACGCGACGACACTGAGCGTATGCAGCGACTGCGAAATCGAAGTCGTCGGCGTCGGCAGAATCAGGATTAAAGGCTCGGAGCGGGCAATCATTAAAAACGGCAGGCTGTTTAAACAGTAATTGCGCGAAATCGGAGGGTGAAAAATTATGAGCAACAGAAAAAATCTTTGGAAAACCGGCTTTTTACTTTTCGCCGTGCTTTTTGCAGCCTGCGGCGGAAAATCCGACATCACCGGCGAAGTCGTGCCGATTGAGCGTGTCTGCAATTATCAGAAAGCGCAGCCCGTCGCCGTCGAAGGCTTTCTGGCGGCAAACACGATGCGGTGCGAAACCGTGCGCGGGAAAAGAACCAGCAGCATTTCCGGCTGCACTTTTACGGTCTACGCCAACAGCAATCAGACCGGCGCGAGCATTCCCGTGTATATCTCGACCAACGGCTGGTACACGGCGAAAAACAACCGCATCGTCAACCCGTCTAATTATTCGGGCGAATTGCAGTTTTCCGACAGGAACGGTAATCCGCTGCCGAAAAAAGAGCTGGAGATTTACGACAACGACGGAAACCTGATTCCGGCGGGCAGCAAGATTCGCATCTACAGCAAGCTGCCGAACTCGGACAGGTGCGAGTTTCGCCTGGCGGAGCGAATCGAGCGTGTCGAAGACGACCGCAGCGCGCGAAATATGGAAAAGAACACCCGCAATCTGACGGTCGAATCTTTCTGACGAACGGATGTTTTTGCGTCCCTGCGCCTTTTCCGGATGCGGCGCAGGCTCAAAGGGCGCGGCTCGCTTTATTTCAAAGCCGCGTCCCGAAAGATAAGGAGAAATAAAAATGTTTACAGAGGTCTTAATAGATATTAATCCAACGCCGCCGCAGCAATACGGCTTTCGCGAAGCTTTGCTGGCGTCGCAGCGAATCAACTGGTGCATCGACGACATTATCAACGAGGACAAGCGGCTCGATTTCGGTAAGCCGTTTCTGCCCGAATCGCTGGCGCGGGTCGATGAGCTGTTTTTCTTAAACGCCGACGAAAAAAGAATTCTGAACCAGATTCGCGGTCACGCATATCTCGTCATCTTCGGTCTGGTCGAAGAATTTATTTTGCCGTTCGTGCTCGACCACGTGCGCCCGCAGCTCGATTCGGACGATTATCGCGTGCGCGCGCTTTTGCAGTTCGCAGGCGAAGAGGCAAAACACATACAGCTTTTCAAACGTTTTCACGAGGAATTCCGCAAAGGCTTCGCGACCGACTGCGCCGTCATCGGTCCGCCCGCCGCGATTGCCGAAGCGGTTCTGTCGCATCAGCCGCTCGCGGTCGCGATTACCATTCTGCATATCGAATGGATGACGCAGCGGCATTACATCGACAGCATCAGGGACAATCGCGCGCTCGACCCGCAGTTTAAAAGCCTTCTGCGCCACCACTGGCTCGAAGAAGCGCAGCACGCAAAGCTCGACGCTTTGATGGTCGAGGCGATTGCCGACGGAATGAGCGCGGCGGAAATCGAAAATGCGATTGACGAATATCTGGAAATCGGCGCGTTTCTCGAAGCCGGTCTGAAACGGCAGGCGCGTTTCGACCTTGAGGCTTTCGAGGCGGCGACCGGGAGAAATTTGTCCGACTCCGAGCGCGCGGAATTCGTCCGCATACAGGAGCAGGCAAATCGCTGGACTTATCTCGGCAGCGGAATGTCGCACCCGAATTTTCTGGCGACTTTGGGGAAACTGAATCCCGAATGGAAAAAACGGATTGAGCAGGTCGCGACCGTTTTTTGTTAAGCAAAGGAAAACCGCCGCTGCATAAACAGCAGGCAGGAATATTTATAAATTAAGGAGCAATCATTATGAAAGAAGTAACGACGAATGAACGACAGACAGCGGAGACGATGCAGCCGACGGCGGCAGCAGCAACGCCGCAAATCGTCAACGGCGTCAACGTGGACGAATATTTCGCCACGATTGACGCGGTTAATTCCGATGCGGAAATCGCCGCGTTCACCTTCCGCGCCGCCAACAAATGGGTCGACGGCGGAAACAACCGCACGACCATTAGGGATTTTTACGGCGCGTGTCAGGAAGTTTCGCGCGAGCGGGCTTTCGTGCTCGAAAAGGACGAGCCGCCGATTCTGCTGGGAACCGACCGCGGCGCAAACCCGGTCGAATACGCGCTGGCGGCGCTGGCGGGCTGTCTGACGACGACGCTCGTCTATCACGCGGCGGCGCAGGGCGTCCGAATCAAGTCAATCGAATCCAGCCTGGAAGGCAACGCGGATTTGCGCGGCTTTCTCGGCTTGAACGAGAGCGTGCGCAACGGCTTGGATAAAATCCGCGTCCGCTTCCGCATCGAATCCGACGCGCCGCGCGAAAAAATCCAAGAGCTGGTCACGCTCGTGCAAAACCGCTCCGGCGTTTTCGATATGCTGAACAACGGCGTCCCCGTTGCCGTCGAGCTGGAATAAGTGATAGGTGATAAGTGATAGGTGATAAGGAAAAAGTTTCTTCTACCCTATCACCTATCACTTATCACCTATCACTTTTTAAGAGTGGTCGTGAATCATTCGCCAGCCGCCATTGGTTTTAATCCAGACGGTGGTAAACCAGCCTTTTCGGTCGGCGCGACCGCCGCCGGATAAAATATATTGTCCGGTGACGAGCGCGCCTTTTTTTCCAATCATCCGCACGACGACGTTTTCGTAGCGCAAAGTTTGCAGCGGTCTTCCGGTTTTCCAGAAGCCTCCCTTCATCGTCTGCTCGATGGCTTCGACGCCGCCCGCCGGTCCGGTCGAGCGCATCTCGGTCGCTTCCTTTGTGTAAACCGACAGGTATTGATTCAAATCGCCTTTGTTCCAGCCTTCCGCCGTCGTTTCCAGCGTCGCGCGAATCGCCTGCTCGTCTTTGCTCATTTTCGCCTGCGCGAAGGCGGCGTTAACGGACACGGCGAAAATAAATACCAGCAGAATTGATAATTTCTTCATTTTTTTCCTTTTTATCGAATTTTTGGCTAAAGATTTGCAGGTTACGCGGCAAACGCGCAAAAAGTTTCACGTCTGAAAAACATTGGGACACAATGTGAACCATTTTCGGACAAGATTTCGCTTTACCTACTGAGCGAAATTTATAACAAGAGGACAAAATGAACCGAACGCTGGGTTTTATCTTATTTTTACTTTTATCTTTGACGGCTCTCGCCGCCGACGCTGACGCCGCGACGCGCAAAACGACGCACGGCTTGATGCTCGGCGAAACCGAAATCCGCATTAACGTTTACGAAAACGCGGGCGCGAACGTAACTTTCTTCGCGCCGCATCACAACGAGCAGTTGGGAATCCGCCTGGCGAAGGAAATCGTCGCGGCGAAAGGCGGGCGCGTCGTCGAAATCGAATCTTTCGACGAAAAAGGCAGACCGGCGCGGCATCTGAAATTTCAATACGCCGGAAAAACCTATTCAATCGACCCGAACCGCATCTACACCGACAACGGCAGAATGTGCAACGTCGCCTACGAGCCGAATCCAGCGGTCAAAATGTTCGCCGACAATCTTCTGAAGCTGCTGCTGCCGCCCGACGGCAAAAGCCTGCGCGAGAACGAGCGTTTCATCGTCGCCGTTCACAATAACGTAGACGTTTCCGCCAAGGATTTCAGCGGGCAGTCGAGCGATTTGACGGCGGTCGCCTTTCTGAAGGCGCAGAGCACGAACAATCTCGCGCACGGCGCTTTCCAGGAACAGGCGGACGGCGTTTTTCTCTCCAACACGGAAACCGACGAGGACAATTTCGTTTTTCTTTCCAGCCCGACTTATATCGGCTTTTTCGCCGAACGCGGCTTTAACGTCGTCGTCCAGAAAGCGGCGTCTAAGCTCCAGACCCGGCAATGCAGCGTCGACGACGGCTCGCTGTCAATCTATTCGGCGCTGAGCAATATCTCGTATATTTGTCTGGAAGCCGACGGCGTAAACGGCGGGCTGCGCCAGCGCCAGATGCTCGAAGCCATCTACGCCCTGATTCCGAAGGAAACGCAGACCGAATCGAGCCAGACAAACGTAGCGAAGGGAAAATGACGGCGGTTGTTGTTTCCGCTTTACTCTGACGATAAATCAAACACACTTCTCCGGCGTTCCAGATTCATTCGGATTTGGAACGCCGATTGCGTTTCCAGTCATTAAATCTCGAAGATGTATTGAAGTCGTTCAAATAATGACTTCTTCAGTTAAGCGAAAGCCATCGTAAAATGGCTTTCTTAATTCCATTTGAGTATGGGGAGGAATATTAAAATGTTTAGAAAATTTACTTTGAGCGCCCTCGTCGCGGTATTAGCCGTTTTCGGAATCGCCACATCGTCCGGCACGGCATCGGCTCAACGCGGCAACGCGCAGGAATCGGCGAGCGGGCAGGGAACGCTGCTCGTGCAGAACGAGCAGGGCGAATTCGTCAGACGCCAGTTTTCATTCAGCGCGCGGCGCAATAACAACGGTACCGTTTCCGGTCACGCGATAGTTCACAACGCGGCTTTCACGGGCGAAAACGGCAGACAGAAATACCAGGCGCAGTTTGACATCAGTTGTATGAAAGTGGTCGGCAACATCGCCATCTTCGGCGGCAGAATCCGCCGGACAAACGACCCGAACCTGATGGACACCGCCTATTTTTCGGTGCAGGACAACGGCGAGCCGGGCAAAAACCGCGACAAAATCAGTCTCGTACACTTTTTCGACAACGACCCGACGACGACCGGCGACCCGGCGCTCTGCGAGCAGACCGGACCGACGGATTTCCCTATGGAAACCATCGAAACGGGCAACATTTCCGTCCGCGGCGGAACGGCTCAGTAAGAAATTATAAACCGTCTTATAAAAAAGCCGCTTTCTCCTGCGTTTTCGGAGAAAGCGGCTTTTTTACGACGAGTTGAGCGAAACGCGCGAATATCAGCTAAATAAAAATCTTCACGTGTGCCCGGCGATACTGTGCGACATCGGCGGCTCGATTAAAAGGCGCAGCCTGCAACTGCCGCCGTCGTTATGGAAAGCGTCCGGGTTTTCAGACACGAAATACCTCTCAATGCCGGCTGGTAAAGCGCATCGAAAAGCCTTTCGGCGAAAGAAATAGAAAAAAAGGTCTCGTCGGCTTAGTAAATTACCAAGTCCATAAGAAAAACTCCTGTAAAAAAACTAAATTTTTGTCAATTTTTAGCGGATTGGATTTAAAAGAATGGTTTCGATTGAAACCAAGATTTTTATACACCCGCCGCCGGGCGTTGTCAATCCCGGCGAGGCGAATTTTAAAGCGCGATCGATTACGAATTGCGAGCGGTTGAATAAGCTCGAGCCGATTCGCAATTAGTCGGGAGGCTCGATTTGAAACGCCTTCGCTTTTCTATGACTGAAAGCCTTCGTTTACATTGATTTATGTTTCGCGGAGGCGCGGGTGATTGATGCGGCGCAGGATGTTTCTGAATCTTTCGTCGGCGCGCAAATCGTCGAAAATCGGCTCGACGCCCATCCAGACGAGCCACGCTTCCTTTGCCTCGAAAGAGCGTTCCAGATATTCAAGGGTTTTTTCCCTATCGCCGAGAAAACAGTAGATGATTGCCGTGTGATACGGCGAGACGAAACGCTCGGCGGCGGCGAGGCGCGCCAGAACGGCTTCGGCTTCTTCGCGCTCTCCGGCGCAGGCGAGCGTCTGACCGTATTGGGCGAGATTGAAAACGCTGTCTTCGCCGGACAGCTCCATTGCGCGGCGCGAGGCGTTTAAGGCTTCCTCGCAGCGACCGATTTTTCGCAGCGTCCAGCTCAAGCCGTAATAAGCGATGCTGTAGAGCGGATTTTCGGCAATCGTTTTTTCATATTGCCTGATGCTGTCCTCGTAGCGGCGGGCGAAATATAAACACCACGCGAGATTATAAACGTTAAACGGCGTCAGCGGGTCGAGGTCGATGCCGCGCCGGGCGTGATATTCGCCCTCGTCAAAGCGCGCTTCCATAAAAAGCTGGAGCGAATACCAGACGTGCGCCTGCGCGTTGTGCGGGTTCAATTCCAGCGCGCGGCGGCAGGCTTCCTCGCCGCGTTTCCAGTCGTAATCGCCCGCGAGAGCGGCAAAACCGAGCGCGGCGTGCGCCTCCGAGAGATTTTCGTTCAGCTCGATGGCTTGCAGCGAATTGTGTTTCGCCGCCTGAAAACATTCCTGCGCGGGCAAAACGCCGTAGACGCCGAGCCAGTTGTAATAATCGGCGATTCCGGCGTAAGCCAGAGCATAACTCGGGTCGAGCGCGATTGCCTGATTGTAGGCGACGATGGCTTTGGCGAAACCTTCTTCCGTAAAAGTGCTGAAATGATAGCGACCGCGCAGAAAGGCTTCAAAAGCGGCGGCGTTGTCGGTCGGTCGGCGGGCGAGCTTTTCGCGCTCGTCGCCCGATAGCTGCGGCACTAAAGCCTCGCCGACCTGTGCCGAAACCGAATCTTCGATTTCCAGCACGTCGCCGGATTTTTCGTCGAATTTTCCCGCCCAGACGATATTGCCCTCGCGCACTTCCAGCAATTGAAGCGAAATCCGGATGCGCCCGCCGAATTGTTTTATCCAGCCGTCCAGAACGTAATTCGCGCCCAGCTCGCGCCCGGCTTCGAGCGGGTCGAAAGTTTCTTCCTGCGCGTAACGCAAAATCGAGCTGGTCGGGCGCACGGTGAAACGCTTGACCTGGCTCAGACGCGAAATCAAAGCGTCCGCCAGACCGAGGCTCAGATAATCGGCGTCGCCTTTGCCCATCAATTTCAGCGGCAGGACGGCGAGCGAGTTTCCGGCGGTCGTGGTCGCCGTCTCGGTCGTCGCGCGCGAGGCGTAAAGCGGGATGTTTAAAGCGTTTCCCGTCAGATAGGCGTTGATGTCGTTGATTAAATCGCCGACGCTGGCGTAACGCTTGCGCGGGCGTTTTTCCAGGCATTTCATCACGATGCTGTCGAGCGCGCCGCTTAACTCCTTTTGCAGCTCTTCAATGCTTGAAGCACGTTTTTCGGCGATTAAATCGACGGGCGCCGAAGTCGTTTTGTTTTTGTATTCGTCCAGAATGCTCGCATCGTTTTTGGCAATCGCCGCGCTCGGCAGCTCGGGCGTTTCCTCGCAGATGACGCGCGCCAATTCGTGCGCCTGCGTCGTCACTGGGACATACGGGCGATGCCCGGTCAGAATTTCGTAGAGCAGCACGCCTAGGCTGTAAATATCGGTCGCAAACGTCAGCGGGTCGCCCTTGATTTGCTCGGGCGAGGCGTATTTCGGCGTCATCGCGCGCATCAATGTGAAAGTCTGCGAAACGGCGTCGTTCGGATTGTCGGGATTCAGCAGCTTGGCGATGCCGAAATCGAGCAACTTCGGCAAGCCCTGCGCGGTAATTAAAATGTTCGACGGCTTTAAATCGCGGTGAATGACGAAATTCTGGTGCGCGAAATTGACCGATTCGGCGATGCGCAGAAAAAGCCTGAGCCTTTCGCGCAGATTCAGACGGTTTTCGTCGCAGTATTCGTAGAAATTTCTGCCCTCGACCAGCTCCATCACGAAATACGGGCGACCGTCGGGCGACGTTCCGCCGTCGAGCAGAGCGGCGATAAACGGGTGTTCGAGCGAGGCTAAAATCTGTCTCTCTTTCCGAAAGCGGCGCAGAATGTAATCGGTGTCCATTCCGCGTTTAACTAATTTGACGGCGACTTTTTTGTTAAATTCTCTATCGTCGCGGACAGCCGAATAAACCGTTCCCATTCCGCCGCGCCCGATTTCAGCTTCGACGCGATACGCGCCCAGACGATTGCCGATAACCGGGTCTTCGTCGTCCTTGTCGCTGCTGAGCAGCGCGGACAGCAGCGAGCGGTTGTCCGGCTCGGTTTCTTCGAGGTCGGCGTAATCTTCGGCTTCGTCGAATTGAATGAGCAGTTTTTCGACTTCGGCGCGCAAACTCTCGTCGCCCGCGCAGGCTTCATCGAGATACGCTTCGCGCATTTCGGGCGTGGTTTTGTCGAGCGCCGTCTGAAAAATGTCTTCGATTTTTTTCCAGCGTGTCGCGCTAATCGGATTCATTGCTGAGCTGTCCGTAGAGCCAGGCTTTTGCCATTCGCCAGTGGCGCTTGACGGTGATGGTTGAGATGCCCATCACTTCGGCGGTTTCTTCGACCGTTAAGCCGCCGAAATAGCGAAGCTCGACGATGCGGCTTTTGACCGGGTCGATTTTCGCGAGAGTTTCGAGCGCATCGTCCAGCGCCACGAGTTCCGTGCTCTGCTCGGCGGCTTTGTCGATGTTTTCGTCGAGGGCGAGCTTTTGAAATTCGCCGCCGCGTTTATCGGCTTTATGCTGGCGCGCGTAGTCAATCAGAATGCGCCGCATCAGGTTTGCCGCGACGCCGAAAAAATGCGCGCGGTTCTGCCACGTCACCTGATTTACGTCGACCAGTTTCAGATACGCTTCGTGAACCAGCGCGGTCGGCTGCAAAGTGTGCGAGATGCGCTCACGCCGCAGATAATTCGAGGCGAGAGAGCGCAGTTCGTCGTAAATCAACGGCAAAAGGTCGTCGACGGCGGCGCGCTGACCGTTCGACAGCTTTATCAGTAACTGCGTTATCTCTTGTGTTTTTTCGGCGGACACGGCTTCGTTTCAACCTCGACAAATCTTTGTTAGAAGTTCAAAGCAGAGTATAAACGAGACGACCCGACATTTCCAAGTTGTTATCGAAAACGAAAGAGATTAGCCGCGAAAGGACACGAAAAGAACACGAAAGAAGATTTAAGAAATTTTGTCCGCAGATGAACGCAGATAAACACGGATAAGAAAAAGGTTTCAGATTTCAAATTCCAAATTTCAGATTGCGGGCAAGTCCTTCCTATATGGGTTTATCCGCGTTCATCTGCGGACTATTTCTCTTTCGTGCTTTTTCGCGTTCGTTCGCGGCTGAAACTTCCGCAATTTTCGTCATTTCGAGCGTCTATTCTTTTCGCGTTCGCGCGCGGCTAAATTCTTTTGATGGAAGTGTTTTTATTTGCAGAAGATTACGTTAGTTTCGGACAACGCTGCGGGTTTTATCTGCTTCTTAGATTACTTGCTGCGAGAAAGTATGTTAAAATTCCGCTTCGCTGTCGATTCGCCAGTATCATTTATTAACCCAAGATAAGAGGCACAGCGTTTTTTAACCGCAGAACTGTAATTTGATGTCACCCGAAAAATGGAAGAGGCTTGAAGAGATTTTTAATCAAGCGGTTGTTCTTCCGCCCGAAAAACGCCAGACATTCCTCGACGAAGCTTGCCGGGGCGACCGCGAGCTGCGCGAGCAGGCTGATAT
>JALZHR010000001.1 GCA_030860665.1 Acidobacteriota bacterium | reverse complement strand
ACACGGTTCTCGACAGCGTCGTGCGCAGCCGTTCGGACGGCGCGATGATTCGCGTGATGACGCCGACGACCGCGGCGGCGGACGATGCGGAAGCGGTGCGAAAAGCGATTGATTTATCCGCGCAGATTTCCGACAAGCTGTCTGAATTCGTCCCCGAATAAAAAAAGTGAAAAGTGACGGGCGATAAGGGATACGGCAGGCGACAGGCTGTTAGTCGTTAACGCTCAATACTTAGCTGCCGGCGCGCGGCGTTTGTTGCTTATCACGTATCGCTTATGACCTGCGACTTTCCCCGAAGCGCGAAAAAAAGAGTTTGTTTCCGGTAAAAGTTGGAGTATAATCGGCTGTCGCTTTCAAGCAAAATCGAAATAAAATTCCTTATAAAGAGGTTTTTTCTGAAACTTTGCGCCGATTAGAAATTTTCTCTCAATGCCGGCTTTATATAGCCGGTAAGTCTTGAGACTGTTGAAGAAAACGGTCTGCTGTATTGAAAAATTGAAATCAACACCGGGTTGAAAAAAAATCGCTCGCTCTCGTGCCCCGAAGCGAGCGGTAAAATTCGCTGAAGGTTTTTGCGGTCATTTGCCCCGACCGCGAAAGCCGTATTTTCAGCCGCGCCTATTCGACCCGAGTGGGAAAAGTGTCTTTAAAAAAATGCGTTTTAGAGAGTGCCAATTTACACAAATCAGTCTGCCTGCCGTCTTTCTTCTGCTTTCGCTGCTCGGTCTGACGCTTGTTTTTTCTTCCGCCTGCACGGGCGAAGCCGCCAAACAAAAACATCTCGCGCGCGGCGAGGAATATTTGCAGAAACGCAAATTCCGCCAAGCCGCGATGGAATTTCGCGCCGCCGCCGATATCGACAAAAAGTCGGCTGAGGCGCATTACGGCTTGGCGCGCGCGCACGAAAACCTGGGCGAAGTTTACGAAGCGATTCAGGAATTGCAGGAAGTCGCGCAGCTTGCGCCGCAAAATCTGGACGCGCAGGCGCGGCTCGGCAATTATTTTCTGCTGATTGCGCCGCCGCAGACGGACGAAGCACAAAAAGTGATTGACCGGATTTTCGCGGTCAACCCGAATTTTGTCGAAGGTCACATTCTCAAAGCCAGCCTGCTTTCGGCGCAGAACAAGCCGGAAGCGGAAATTCTCGCCGTCCTGAATCAGGCAGTCGAAATCGAGCCGAGCCGCGTCGAAACCTACGTCAGCCTCGCCCGCTTTTATATGAAGCAGGAGAAGGCGAAAGAAGCCGAGCAGACGATTCAAAAAGCCGTCGCGGTCAACCAAAATCTGCCAGCCGGTTACATCGAATACGGGCGTTTTTACGATTTTACGAATCGTCCGGCGGAAGCCGAAACGCAGTTTAAAAAGGCGGTCGAGGTCGCGCCGGAAAATTACGAGGCGCGCGAGGCGTTAGCCTCTTTTTATCTGGCGCAGCGACAAATCGAAAAAGCCGAGCAGGCTTACAGGGATTTGGCGCAGCTGCTGGAAAATTCGGCGGAAGGCTTGACGGAACTCGCTGAGTTCTACGTCGCGGTCGGGCGCGAGGAAGAAGCTATAAGGACGTTTCAGGCGATTTTGGGCGACGCGCCCGAACACGCTCCGGCGCGCTATCGTCTCGCCGAAATTTATCTGGAACGGAAAGAGCTGGCGAAAGTCAATGAGCAGGTCGAAAAGCTGCTGGCGGTCAACAACACGGACGCCGAAGCCCTGATGCTGCGCGCCCGCGTCAAATTGCAGGAAAACGCGACCGAAGAAGCGATAAAGGATTTGGAAGAAGTTTTAAAACGCCAGCCGAGCTTTAAATCCGCCTTGTTTTATATGGCGCAGGCGCGGCTCGCGCTCGGACAGACCGAGCAGGCGCGCGCTTTTATCGGCGATTTGGAAAAATATCATCCGAATTATTTAAACAGCAGGCTGCTGAAAATTCAGGCGAGCTTTACGGCGAACGAGCCGCAGAAAGCATTGCAGGAAGCCAACGAATTAATCGAGATTGTCAAAAACGCTTACCCGAACGCGGAAACTTCGGCGCAGCAGCTCGAACAAATTCGCGTGCGCGCGATTTCCTCGCGCGGCTTGGCTTACGTCGAGCTTGGAAAGCTGGACGAAGCGCGCGCCGATTTGCAGGAAATCGTGCGGCTTTCGCCGAATTCGGCAATCGCTCTGGTCAATCTGGCGAAAGTTTCCGCCGCGCAGAAAAATCTCGACGAGGCGCTCGGCTTTTACGAAAAGGCGCTCTCGATTGACGGGCGGAATTTCGACGCTTTGAGCGGCGCGGTCGACGTTTTGACGCGCCGGAAACAATTTGCCGCGGCGCACGAGCGGCTCGACCGCGCGATTGCCGAAAACACCGGCGGCAGCAGCGGCGGCGACCGGAAAAATCTGCCCGCTTTTCATTATCTGAAGTCCGGCGTCTTTCAGGCGGAAAATAATTTGGCGGCGGCTGAATCCGAACTCGGCAAAGCCATCGAACTCGATGACAGCTACCTGCCAGCTTATTCGGCTTACGCGGCGCTGCTGATTTCGCAAAACCAGATTGACCGCGCCATCGAGCAATACAAAAAGGCTGTCGGGAAAAAGCAGTCTGCGCCCGTTTACACCTTGATTGGAATGCTCGAAGACGCGCGCGGGAATTACGACGAGGCGGAAAAAAATTATCGCAAGGCGCTGGAAATCGCGCCCGAGACGCCGATTGCGGCGAACAACCTGGCGTGGAACATCGCCGACACCGAGCGCGGAAATCTGGACGAGGCGCTTACGCTGGCGCAGAGCTGCGTGAACAGAAATTCAGCCAACGCCGGATTTTACGACACGCTCGGCTGGGTTTATTTCAAAAAAGGATTGCTCTCGCCCGCCGTCGAGCAGTTGAAAAAAGCGGTCGCGCTCGAAGACGCGGACGCGGCGCGGCGCGGCAGAGCGGCAAATCCGGCTTATCGCCTGCGTCTGGGGCAGGCTCTGGCTTCCGCCGGAGACAAGCCCTCGGCGCGCAGGGAAGTCGAGCTGGCGCTCCAGCAGGAAAAGGATTTGAGCCAGAAAGAAGTGCAGGACGCGAAAAGCCTGCTGGGCAGTTTATAAGGGGTTTATAAAAATATGTTTCAAGCGGATTCGATCAACGGGAATTTACTTTCGGCGGCAACGGCGGCGGGCGACGTGCCGGAATCGCTGGCGCTGCTGCTTTTCGGTATGTGCCTGATTGCGGCGACTTTCGGTCTGCGCCGCTTGCTGAAACGCTACGACGAGGACAAAACGGAAAAAGCGTCTTTAAGGCAGAAGTAAAGAGGTAAGAGGCGAAGAGGATACATAAAATGGCGGTTGAATTTAGACAAAGGTCGATGGGCGAAATCATCCGGATGCTGAAGCGGCGCAAGTGGCTGATTGTTTTGCCGACGCTCGCCGTCGCGCTGGCGGTCGGGTATGTCGTTTCAAAGCTGCCGAGCATTTACGAATCGACCACGCTTTTGACCCTCAAGCCGCCGACGATTTCGGAAAAAGTCGTCCAGTCGCTCTCGGACGAGGATTTGTCCCAGCAGTTGCAGACGATTAATCAGGAAGTTCTGTCGCGCTCTTCCCTTGAGCCAATGATTGCCAAATACAAGCTTTTCGAGATGGAAAAAGACGCCGGAATGCCGACCGAGTTAATCGTCGAAAAGATGAAAGGCAATATCAAGGTCGAGCCGGAAAGAAGCGACAACGAAAAGGTCGCCGCCTTTCGCATCACCTACCGTGACCGCAAGCCGGAAGCGGCGCGCAACGTCGCCGCAGAACTTGCCAGCAAATACGTCAACGCGCAGGTCGCCGCTTCGACGCAAAGCGCGGAAGTGACGCGCGAGTTTATCGAAAACCAGTTGAACCAGGCGAAAACCAGCCTCGACGCGATTGAAAGAGAACGGCTCAACATAATGATGCAAAACGTCGAAACGCTGCCCGAATCGGCGCAGGGGCTGATTGCGCAGCTCGACGGCTTGCGCAAGCGCGAGGAAACCATCGCCAAGGAAAAAGAAGTTCTGATTACCGAAAAGGGACGCCTGAACGACAGCATCCGCGCGCTGAACAGCCAGGCGCGGCTCATCGAAGATTACGGCGAAAAGGAAACGCAGGACGCCGCGCTTAAAGCCGTACAAATCGAAGACACGCCTGCCTACGGGCAACTGATTCAAAAACGCGCCGAGTTAACCGCGCGGCTCGAAAAACTGAAAACCGAATACCGCGAAAAACACCCGGACGTTATCGACACGAAAACGCAGATTGAGAAAGTCAACGACGAGCTGGCGGCGCTGGCGAAAAATACGGAAAAGCGTGTTAAGGAAGCCAGCCGCACAAGCTCGCGGAAAGCCGAGCTGCAAAAGAAAAATCTGGAAATCGAAAAGCAGAAAGCCGAAAGCCAGATTGCGCTGATCGAGCAGCAGTTTCAGATGAAGGACGAAGAATTGCGGCAAAACGCCGCGATGATTTCGACGCTCGAATCGAAAATCAACACGATTCCGAACGTCAAAGTCGCGCTCGAAGCCGTTAACAATCAATATCTTTCGGCAAAGACGACTTACGACGACCTTCTGAAAAAGAAAAACGACGCGAGCTTGCAGGTCGAGCGCGAATCAAACGCGCAGGGCGAAACGATTCGCGTCGTCGACGCGGCGAATCTGCCGCAGTCGCCCGTCAACGCTTCAAAACGCTATATGGCGATTTTAATGGGCGCGGGAATAGGAATGTTCATCGGCTTGTTGCTGGCGGCGGTCTTTGAAATTCCGCGTCTGTTCCGGATTCAGAACGTCGAGGACGCCAAGCATTACACGGGCTTGCCCGTGCTGGCGTCCGTGCCGCCGCTTTTGACGCACCAGGAAATCGCCTGGCAAAGGCGCTCCGGCTGGCTCAGATTAATGGCTGGCGTGATTGCGTCGGTGGCAAGCGTCCCGCTTTTGATTATGCTGATGCAGGCGACGCGAGTTTTCGACAAGATTGTTTCGTAAAAAAGCTTTCACCGCACAGACGCGGAGACGCTGAGATTGAGAATGATGAGAAGAAACCACAGATTATCACGGATAACCGCAGATTATTTATTAATTATCTTTCTG
>JALZHR010000578.1 GCA_030860665.1 Acidobacteriota bacterium | reverse complement strand
CTGGTACGACGTTGACGAGGCGAAGGATTTAAAGCAGCTCAAAAACGAATTTCTGAACAGCGAAGACGCCCGGCGGCGCGCGCCCGAAACTTTTATCTGGATAACGAGAAATACAAGTGAAACCGTTGAATAATTTGTAGGAGCACGCCCAAGTGCCTGCCCAATGAGCGGAGCGAATAAGTTTAAGAAATCAGCCACGAAATTTCACGAAAAATCACGAAATAAATCATAAAAATATTTCGTGTTCCTTTCGTGTTCTTTCGTGGCTATTCTTTGTTTCGCGCTTTCGCGCTCATCTGCCCCTACATTTCATTGGGCAGGCACTTGGGCGCGACTCTACACTTGTTTATAAATCTTTTCGGTTTCCGCAATCATCCTTTCGAGCGAAAAATTTTTTCCGGCGAATTGCTGCGCCTGTTTGCCGAGTTTCGACCGCAGGTCTTCATCGGAAAGAAGCCTGCCGATTGCTTCGGCTAAGGCGACCGGTTCCTGAATCGGAACGAGCAATCCGGTTTCACCGTCGCGCAGCATTTCTTTCGCGCCTTCGGTTTCGGTGGCGGCAATCGCCGTTCCGCTTGCCATCGCCTCCAGAATCGCCAGCCCGAAGCTTTCCGAGTGCGAGGCGGAAACGAAAACGTCCAGCGCCGAGAGCAGCGGCGCGGTTTCTTCGACCCAGTTGAGCCACAGGAAACGATTTTCGAGATTGAAAATCCTGACCAGCCGCTTCAGCTCGTTTCTGAAAGCCTGATTCGCCGCATTGTCTTCTCCGACGATGACGAAATGCGCGCCCGCAAATTTTTCGGCGACGATTTTCGCCGCCAGCACGAAATCGCGCTGACCTTTTAACAGCTTCAGCTCGCCGACCGTCCCGATTAAAAGCGTGTCTAAAGAAATGTCGTGCCCGGAGCGGAATTCCCGCCGGAGCTTTTCGGCGTCAGACTTTGACCATTTTTCGGTTTCGATTCCGTTCGGCACGACCGCGATTTTTTCTTTCGGGAAAATCTGTTCGAGCTGACCGGCGACCGCGCCCGAAACGGCGATTGCTTTCGAGACGTTTTTCAGCGCGAATTTGTGAAAAGGCTTCATCGGAAACAAAACGTGGCGCGTTAAAACGAGCTTCGGCGCTCCGGCGACGCGGCACGCCAGACTCGCCGGAATGTAGTCGCGCGCGACGTGCGCGTGGATGATTTCGATGTTTTTTTCGCGGGCGAATTCGGCAATCCGCTGCGCGCTGAAGATGCCGAAGGAATTGCGAATCGAGACGTGCAGAAAATTTTCCGGCGCGATAAAATCCAGTTTTTCCTGCCATTTATTGGTCGGGCGCAGCGCGACGAAAACCTCGTGCCCGCGCGCCGTCAAACCGCGGCACAAATCGACCAGGTGCTTTTCGCCGCCGCCGAAATTTCTCGCCGATGAGATTTGCAGAATTCTCATTCGTAAATCGTAAAACGGAAAACGGAAATCGTAAATCGCAAATCGCGAATGGTAAATAAAAAAATGGCGCGCTTTCCTGAGAAAACGCGCCGCAAAGGTTTTTCCCCGTTGGTGAGGAAAAACTAAAACTGAAAACGTGCCGCAAACTGAATCTGGCGTTCGCGATAATTCGTACTGTCGGTCGTCGTTATCGACTCAAAGTTCGGGTTGACGCACAAAAACGTGTTCGTCGCCGTCGACAACGGGCAGCTGCTGTTGAGCGGAAGCCCGCTGGTCGGGCTTTGCTGGTAAAGTCCGGTCGTCACGCCGAAGACGTGAGTCCGGTTAAACACGTTAAAGCCTTCAGCCAGAAGCTCTAAATTATAACGCTCGGTAAATCTGAAGCGCTTCGACAGGCGCAGGTCGAGATTGGAAACATCCGGCAGCCGGTAAGAGTTGCGCGGCAGCAGCGGGAAACGCGTGTCGCCGTTCGTTCCGTTCAGGCTCGTGCTTCCGCCCGTCGTCGAAAGGACGTTCGGGTCGAAGGGACGACCCGAGTAGAACGTGTAAATCGGCGCAATCGACCAGCCGTTCAACAGGTAATTGTAGAACGAGTTGGTGCTGCCGTTATACAGGTTCGGCGCCCAGACCGCGCTGACGACGAATTTGTGACGCACGTCGAGGCTGCTCGGTCCGGCATCGTAGCTGCGATTAAACGGGTCGAGCGTGCTGTTGTTCTGCGTAAAGGTCGCGGAGTTTTGATTGGTGTCGGTGGCGCGCGCCAGAGTATAGCTCGATTGAACCTGAAAACCGTCGGTAAAGCGGCGGTTAAACTGCAAAACCAGGGCGTTATACTCGGATTTGACGGTGCTTTCAATCTGCGTGATAGCCTGCGTTCCGAAAGCGCGGGTGTAGCGCGGGAAAGTGAACGTCTGATTGCCGAACGGTCCGCCGACCAGCGTGTAATTGACTGTGCTGCTCGGAACCGCATTAAAGTTGTAATCGATAAACGTCGGAAGATTTCTGCCGAGGCTGCCGATATAGGCAACCGACACGACCGTGTTTCTGAATAACTGGCGCTCCAATACCAGGTCATACTGGTTGATGAGCGGCGCCTGGAAGTTTTTCGAGAAAAACTGAATCGCTCCGGGCGGCGTCGTAGCGTTGTTTATCGCCGTTGCCGAAGGAACCGGAACGGTCGGGAAAACCGGCGGGTTTGCAGCCGTCACAGCCGTATTGACCTGAAACTGCCCGTTCGGGTTGCCCGTGTTCAGCAGCGCATTGTAAACGGTCGAATTGATAATGCGACCGTAGTAGATGCCGTATCCGCCGCGCAGGCTGGTTCTTCCGTCGCCGGTTAAATCATAGGCGAAGCCGATACGCGGACCGAAATTGTTTTTATCGCTAGGCAGGGTCGAAGTCGCTTCGGCAAACGTTCGTCCGACGTTCGGAATAACCACGTTGCTGTAAGCGGTCGAAGTGTTCGGATAAACTGCCTCGGGCAGTTTTTGGTATTCGTAGCGCAAGCCTAAATTAAGCGTCAGGCGCGGCGTGATGCGAAAATCATCCTGCACGAAGAAGTTAAAGTCATAAGTCGAGAACTTGATTCCCGCGTTTCCGAGACCCTGCGAAAAATTACCCGTGTAGCAGCGTCCGGCAAAGCGCGTCGTCGCGCCCGGACAGGTAACGGTGTTCGGCGCGAAAGGCGACAGGTAATTAAGATAATCGACGATAAAGTCGTTGATGTTGCTGTAGGCGTAAGAACCCGCCTGAAAGCGCAGGTTTTCCGTGTCGTCGGTCACGCGGTTGATGTCGCCGCCGAACTTAAACGTGTGGCGACCTCTGGTATAAGTCACCGTATCCGCAAGCTGAATGCGTCTCTCGTCCGGATATTTCCCGCGTTCCAGAAAAGTCGGCGTGCCGAATGAAAAAACGCTGCTTCCGTTGAATTGAAGCGTCACGTTCGGCGAGCGCGGTCCGAGGGCGGTCGTCGCCGTCGTCGGCTCGCCGGGCAGCGGCGTCTGGCTGGTTTGATATTCAAAATCGCGCCCGTATTGGAATCGCGCCTCGTTCAGCAGGTTCGCCGAAAAAGTCGATTGAAGGCGGGCATTGACCGAATCGACCTCGACAAAGTCGTCGCCGAAGCTGCTTCTGCCTAAACTGTTGACAGCCTGCGTTTGAACGCCCGCCGGAGATTTCCAGCGCAGCCGGTTATAGGAGATTGCGAACAGGTTATTGTTGTTGATATGCCAATCGATTTTCGGCAGAATCAGCGTCTGGTCGCCCTTACGCGGCGTCTCGCCCGTCAGCGAATTGATAAAACCGATTGTGCTGTTAATCTGGGCGTTGGTTATGCCGCGCGAGTTCAGCGCGGCGACGTTCGCCGAATTCAGATAAGCCGGGTTGCTGATAACCGACAAGCCCGGAAAATTGCGTTTCTGCTGGTCGTAGCTGAAGAAAAAGAACAGGCGGTCTTTGACGATAGGACCGCCAATCGCGCCGCCGAACTGCTGGCGCAAGTCAATCGGCTTTGCCGCAACCGTCGTGGCGACTCCGTTGACCAGAACGGTCTGGAAAGCACGCGGGTTGCGCGCGCCGTTACGGTTGTTGCGGTTGTAATAGAATAATTCGCCGTGCAGCTCGTTGGTTCCGCTCTTGGTCACGGCGTTGACCACGCCGCCCGCCGAGCGTCCGTATTCGGCGGAATAGTTCGACGTGTTGACCTGAAATTCGCGAATCGCCGCCTGGCTGATGACGTAGTTGATGCGCGTGCGACCGCGTTCTTCCGAGAAAAACGCCTGGTTGTTGTCGCCGCCGTCAATCGTGTTGTTGTTCAGCAGACCGGAAATACCGCGAAAGCTGATCAGACCAAACGTTCCGTCGGGAACGGTTCCGGGCGTCAGCAGCGCGAAGTTCGACCAGCGCCGCCCGTTGATGGGCAGTTCGTTGATGGAAGTCTGATTGATGTTAATCGAGTTGGCGTTGTCGTTGGTGTTGATGACCGGAGCTTCCGCCGTCACTTCGACGTTGGCGGTTTGTCCGGTCAAGCCCAACTGAACTTCAATCGGCGTCACCTGCCCGACTTCGACGACGACTCTTTCCTGTGTAAATTCGGCAAAGCCCGTCGCCGTCGTTTTCAGCGAATAAACTCCGGGCTGGAGATTGCTGAAGCGATAGCCGCCGTCGCCGTCGGTGGTTGCGCTCTGGGTCTGATTCGTTCCGGTGTTGGTAATCGTTACGGTCGCGTTCGGCACGACTGCGCCCTGCGCGTCGGTGACCGTGCCGCGAATCGCGCCCGTTACGGTCGATTGCGCAAAGCTCTGCCCGATGCCTAACGCGAGACAAAAGACAGCCGCCAGCATAAAAAAGCGTATCGAACTGGTCGTAAATAAATTTTTAGTCATTCTTTCTTTCTGACCTCTTATTTTAAAATAGAATTTTAGAAACAAAATTGCGTTCTGCTGGTTGGAAACATCTTGATTTTTGGATTTTGAATTTTAGTTTTTGGATTTATAACGAAGATTTTTTACTTAACTCAAAGTCAAAATTCCGAAACGAATTTCGTTGAATTTTCCAACTTATTGAAAAACCACACAATTAACACCTTCATAACTTCCGCTATGAAAAAAATTTTGTCAGATTGTGGGTTTACAAAAATAGACAATAAAATTTTAAGCAAATTGAGTTCCTAAAATTTTGTCTAAAAGCATATACCGGAATTATGCCGCAGCCTTGTTAAATTGATGTTACGGCGCGCCTGCCCGCGCAAAATGCAGAGAAGACCGGAATAAGAAGCAACCGCCGCCGCCGCCGCTCCAAGCCGCAGGCTCTGAAATACTTTTAAGATATTTACTGCGAATCGGCTCTGCACAAAAATCAGGGAAAGGAAATTCTAAATTCTAAATTGTAAATTCTAAATTAATTTGGAAAACATATGCCGTAATAATTTAGAATTTAGAATTTAAAGTCTCTCTTTTAATTTACCACTGTTTTTCTTTGCGCAAAGCCCTGCGAATTAGTTTATATTCCAGAGCCTGCGGCTAGGAGCTTCCTTTCTATAATTAATTTCGCGTCAATTCTGCGGAATGTAAGCCGACGGAATCGTCCTGTCGCCGTTTGCGCCGAACTGCACGCCGGTAAATCCAGCCTGACTTTGCAGCAGATACCAGACGCCTTCGCGGAAAACGGCTAAATCGGCGCGCCCGTCGCCGTCGAAATCGCCGGGCGCGGGCTTGTCCGTCGCGATTCCGAACTGGATTCCGGCAAAACCTTCCTGGCTTTTCAGCAGATACCAGACGCCGTCGCGATACACGCCCAAATCGGTCTTGCCGTCGCCGTCGTAATCCGCCGGAACGGGCTTATCGGTCGAAATTCCGAATTGTGTGCCCGTAAATCCTTGCTGGCTTCTCAGCAAATACCACGTGCCGTCCGCCGGGCGATAAACGGCTAAATCGGTTTTGCCGTCGCCGTCGTAATCGCCCGGGACGGGTTTGTCGCCGCTTGCGCCGAACTGCTCGACGCGCAAAAGATTCGGGCTGCCCGAGCTGTTCCAGATATACCACGCGCCGTCGGACGGGCGGAAAACCGCGATGTCGGTAAAACCGTCGCCGTTGTAATCCGCCGGAACCGGAATATCGCCGTTTGCTCCGAACTGTTGACCGCGCAGCGTGGTTCGCAGCTGGATATACCACGTTCCGTCGCTCGGGCGAAAAACGGCGTAATCGGTTTTGCCGTCGCCGTCGTAGTCGCCGGGCGCGAGAATGTCGGTCGAGATTCCGAAATTGATTCCGTTGAAACTCGAATTCGAGCTGTTGACCAGATACCACGCGCCCGCAGCGGGACGAAAAACCGAGATGTCGGTTTTGCCGTCGCCGTCAAAATCAGCCGTTTTATTTCGCGCGGGCTGCGCTCCGGCGACGCGCCCGTCGGCGATGTTGCCGTCGATGTTAAAGGTCACGCCGCCCCACGTTTCGTTGTGCGGAGCCTGATAC
>JALZHR010000574.1 GCA_030860665.1 Acidobacteriota bacterium | reverse complement strand
TGCTCAAACTTGTCCACTAGCTAAAGCTAGTGGCAATTGATAAAGCAAAACTGATAATTGCTCAGTTTTTTCCGCGCGCGTTTTTGAGTAGAATCGAATTGTATTCAAAAATTTTATCAAAGGAATTTCCATCAAAAATGCCGGAAGCAACCAAACAGGATATGAAAACGCGGATTGAGACGGATTCGATGGGCGCAATCGAAGTCGAATCGGATAAATACTGGGGCGCGCAGACGGAGAGAAGTCTGCATCATTTTAACATCGGCTTCGACACGATGCCGCGCGAGATGATTCGCGCGCTCGGAATTTTGAAAAAAGCCGCCGCACTGACCAATCACGAGCTGAAAGCGGACAAACTGACGAAGGAAAAGCTGGATTTAATCGTGCAAGCCGCCGACGAGGTCATCGAAGGCAAACTGGACGCTCATTTTCCGCTCCGCGTCTGGCAGACCGGCTCGGGAACACAGACGAATATGAACGCCAACGAGGTGATTTCCAATCGCGCCATCGAAATCGCGGGCGGCGAGATGGGCAGCAAAAAACCCGTCCACCCGAACGACGACGTGAATATGTCGCAATCGTCGAACGACACTTTCCCGACCGCGATGTATATCGCCGCCGCCGAAAGATTGAACGCCCTGATTCCGCGCGTGCAGGAAGTTCACGACGCGATCGACGCGAAAGCTAAAGAATTTGCGGACGTGGTGAAAATCGGCAGAACGCATTTGCAGGACGCGACGCCTTTGACGGTCGGGCAGGAATTCGGCGGCTGGGCGAGCCTGATTGAGCGCGACGTCGAAAGACTGAAACAGGTGTTGGGCGGCTTGCTGGATTTGGCAATCGGCGGCACGGCGGTCGGAACGGGTTTGAACGCGCACCCGGAATTTGCCGAAAAAGCCGCCGCGCGCATCGCCGAATTGACCGGCTTGCCTTTCCGCGCGCACCCGAACAAATTCGCCGCGCTTTCGGCGCACGACGAAATCGTTTTCGCTTCCGGCGCGCTGAAAACTCTGGCGGGCAGCCTGATGAAAATCGCCAACGATATTCGCTGGCTCGGCTCGGGACCGCGCTGCGGCATCGGCGAGCTGGTTTTGCCGGAAAACGAGCCGGGCAGCTCGATTATGCCCGGCAAGGTAAACCCGACGCAGAGCGAAGCGATGACGATGGTCGCCGCGCAGGTTTTGGGAAACGACGCGGCAATCGGTTTTGCCGGCTCGCAGGGAAATTTTGAACTGAACGTTTTCAAGCCCGTGATGATTCACAATTTTCTGCATTCGGTGCGCCTTCTGCACGACGCCTGCTACGGCTTTGTCGAATACTGCATCAACGGCATCGAGCTGAACCGCGCGCAAATCGACGAATATCTGAACGATTCGCTGATGCTGGTGACGGCTCTGAACCAGCACATCGGCTACGACAACGCCGCGAAGATTGCCAAAGACGCTCACAAAAAAGGCATCACGCTGAAACAATCGGCAATCGAGCTAGGGCTTCTGACGGGCGAAAAATTCGACGAGCTGGTCAAGCCCGAAGAAATGACGCACCCGTAACATAATTTTATAAAAACCTTAAAAGGGAGAATTTCAGATGAATAAACAACTCAAGATTTTTTCGCGGAATTTATCGCTCTCGCTGCTGGCGACCGCATTTCTGACGCTCACGTTTATTTCCGGCGACGCGCGGGCGCAAACCGTAACACAGAGCAAAACGCAGGAAGAAGCCTCGAAAAAAGCCGGTCAGGGCGTGACCTTTAAAATTCCCGACGGGATGATGCCGATGCAGTGGAGCAACTTTAAGGGCGTTCTGATGCTCAACGGGAAATTGCCCGCCGGAATTTTTATCAGCTACCCGAACGAAAACGAGGCGATTGAAGATTTGAAAGTGCGCGCCCGCGAGTTTATCCTGCCGATGTTCGCACACGATAAAAAAGACGCGAAAGATAAAGATATTGCGTGGCAGATAAAAGATATTCCGGCGCACGCGGGCGACAGGGAAGGCGCTGTCGCGAAAATGTATCTTTATCAGGGCGAAAAACAATCTGTCCAGATAAGCATCTACGAGCGCGAATGGAACGGGCTGCAATTTATCTACGGCTATTTTTCGATGAAAACGGCGGGCAGGGAAAAAGACGCCAGAAAGACGTGGGCTGACGATAAAGGTCAGAAAATCGAAGCCTTCGAGAAATTCTGGAAAACCTTTCCCGGCAGATAGCGGCGGATAATTATCATTTTAAAATTCGGGCTTTAGCCGGTTGCTTTGCGTTTGAGCAGGCAGGCAACCGGCTAAAGCCCGAATTCTTTTCCGTCGGTGTTCTTTCGGTTTCCGGCTTTTTATTCGTCGGAATTTCCGTCCTCGTCGTCGGCGTAGAGCATCGACAAAAACTGTCTGAAATTGTCGGCGACGGGAATCGTGTAGGGCTTCATCTCTCTGGAATAATCGTGATTCCACAAAACGATTTTCGCCTGCTCGCCGCCGCCTTCGTAATCGAAGCAAAGAAAATCGCCCGCGTAAACAATCGCAAACGGGATGAGATATTCGTTTAAGCGGTCGCTGATTTGCGACCAGACGACGGCGACGTCGTAATAGCCGAATTCTTCGTTGTCCTCGTAATCGGGCACGAAGCTCAAAAAACGCTCGACCACTTTTTCATCGTCGCCCAGCGGAAAAATCTGTTTTTTCGGCACGCCGCCGTTGTGTTTTTCCAGAAACGCCAGATAATCAGGCTCGAATTTGAGCCGCAGCATATCTTCGGTTTCGCTCACGTATTGGTCGTCGAATTCTCCGGCTTCGGTTCCCGGCACAAACTCCAAATCGAAATCTTCGCTCATCTTCTTCTTCCGTTTATCCCCGCTGAAATTTTATTTTCTCGGTCCTTTCGACCACGTCGTCCGCCCGCCGTTGTGAGAGGTCGAGCTGTGCGCGCCGAATTCCACCAGCTGCATTCTACCGCTGTCCTGATG
>JALZHR010000559.1 GCA_030860665.1 Acidobacteriota bacterium | reverse complement strand
GCGGAAAACCGCGCGCCGCGGAGAGGGCGCAAAAGAAACGGGATGAGCGATAAACCGAAATTTGTCGTTCATCTCTTTTCGTTTATAATCTCTAAGAAATTATGTCAGCGATTTTAAGGGAACAGCGCAAATACACTCCGGAAGAATACGCCGAGCTGGAAAAGGCTTCGGAAGAACGGCTCGAATATTTTGAGGGAAACGTCTGGAGTATGGCGGGCGCAAGCCCGAATCACGAAATCGTCGTCGCCAACGTGATTACAGAGTTGAATCTGGGCGCGCGCGGGCGCAGCTGTCTTGTTTTCGGCTCGAATCTTCGCGTAAAAGTTCCGATTTATCCGCCGTATCGCTATCCGGACGTTTCGGCTCTCTGCGACAAGCCGGTTTATGAAGATTTTCACGGCTTACAGGTTTTGGTCAATCCCGCGCTGATTGTGGAAATTCTCTCGCCTTCGACGGAAGCCTTCGATATGAGCGACAAATTTACCTATTACAAATCAATCGAAAGCCTGACGGAATATTTACTGGTCGGTCAGGACCGACCTCACATCACGCTCTACACCAAACAAAGCGCCGACGGCTGGCTGCAGAGAGAATTTAACAGCCTGAACGATAAGATTTATCTGTCGTCGCTCGATTGCGAGATTTCGGTCAGGGAAATCTACGCCAACGTCGAGTTTCAACCGGTAGAAAACCCGAAACATCCTTTTCAGATTACGGACTTGCAATGATAACCACCATCGCCTTCGACGCCGACGACACGCTCTGGCATAACGAGCGGCTTTTTATTTCCATCAAGGACAGATACAAAAGCCTTCTGTCCGAATATCACAGCGGCGAGTGGATAGAGCAGCGGCTGGACGAGGCGGAAACGCGCAACATCCGGCATTTCGGCTACGGCATCAAAGGGTTTACGCTCTCGATGATTGAAACCGCCTGCGAGCTGACCGAAGGACGCGTCACGGGCGACAAGATTCTGGAAATAATCAATTTCGCCCGCGAGATGCTCGCCGCGCCGATCGACGTGCTCGAAGGCGTCACGGAGACAATCGAAGCTTTATCGAACGATTACCGGCTGATGGTCGTCACGAAAGGCGATTTGTTAGACCAGGAAGCGAAGCTGGCGCGCAGCGGCTTGGGCGATTATTTCGACGCGTTCGAGATTGTTCCCAGAAAAGACCGCGGAATTTACAAGTATATCCTGCGCCGTCACGGCATTCAGCCCGGAGAATTCGTGATGGTCGGAAACTCTCTGAAATCCGACATCCTGCCCGTTCTGGAAATCGGCGCTCTCGCCGTTCACATCCCGTATGAAACCGAGTGGTTTCACGAAAAGGTCTCGGACGAGGAATTAAAGGACAAGGATTTCGCCCGCCTCGACAGCATCAGCCGATTACCCGGCTGGCTGAAAGAAACCCAAGCCCGAATTCAAACCGGAGAATGAGACATTTATCATTTAATATTTAACATTTAACATTTAAAACCGAGCGCGCAACACTTAAAATCTAAAATTCAAAACTCAAAACTCGCAGCCGGAGGCTCGCGCGCCCGGTTCGCCTTTTCATTTGCAAAACTGCGGTGAAATGCTTAGAGTTATGTTTTAAACTTCAAACCTCCGGGAGACTTTAATTATGATTAAAAAGCTTGCATTTCTGCTTTTCCTTTTCGCCTTCGTCTCGCTCGGCGCGGCAAGCGCGCAGACCGCCGTGGCGACCGAAAAACAAGCGGCGATAAAGGAACTCATCGCGATAGTTAACGGCGACGATAAAGTCGAAGACTTGATGCGGATTTTTTCCGCTCAAATGGAAGTCACCAGCAAGACGGTTTACAAGGCGCTGCTCGACGAGCGAACCGATTTGACGGCGGCGGAAAGAAAGTCGCTCGAAGATTCCTTCACCAGCGGGCGGCAGGAAGCGGTCAAACGCTACCAGCAGAAATTTATACAAAAGCTGGATTTAGACGCGATGAGTGATGAAATCCTGGTCGCCGTCTATGACAAGCATTACACGCTCGAAGAAATCCGCGATTTGATTGCTTTCTACAAATCGCCGACCGGGCAGAAGTCCATCAGGCTGATGACCACGATTATGTCCGAATCGATGCAGGCGATGCAGGAAAGACTGCTGCCCAAAATCCCGGTCATCATCCGCGAAATCGAAGAAGAAATCCGCCGCGAAGCCGAAGAAAAAATAAACGCCAAAAAACCGCGCCCGAAAAATCCCGCCACCGAATAAGCGCGCGAAACCCGGAACGAAACTTTCTTTATTCGCTGCTGCTTCTTCTTCCCGAAATCCCGAAAAAGCCGGACTGCTTGCACAGCCCGGCTTTTTCTTTTATCTTTCTTACGTCGAGTAATTCTTTTTAATTTTTTTGCCGTTTCTCTTTAAACTTTTATGCTTGAAGCGCAGTATCTGCGCGGCGCGATTTCACCCGATAAACTTTAGCTGCGGCGGCTTTCGAGAGGTTTCCGATATGCAAAAAAAACAATTACCCAAAGAAAATCCTGCGAAAAAACTTCCTAAATCCAAATCGAAACCGATTCGAGTGGTCGGGATTAACGAAATGGCTCAGAGACTTCACGTCGATTCCGATTATAACAAGGCTCTGCGGCAGAAACATTCGCGGTTCGCGCTGTTTCTCGGCGCAGGCGCTTCAGCCGATTCCAACATCAAGCTGGCGGGTCAGATGATTGACGACTTTAAGGACAAAATCTTCAGAACCAAATGCGAGGACGAGGATTTAAAGGAGAAGGTTGAAAACATTTCGCGCACGGTTTTCGACCCGCGGAAAAAACGCAGCCAGTTTTGGGAAACGACCAAAGACTGGTTCGACGGGCAGGATTGGTATCAGGAAGACGACAGCGAATACAGCAAATGCTTTGAAGCGTGTTATCCGAAAGAAGTCGACCGCCGGAACTACATCGAAGTCGCGGTCGGCGAGGCGAAACCGTCTTTCGGTTACGTCGTGCTGGCGAATTTGATTAGCTCGGGCATCATCAAAACGATTATCACCACCAATTTCGACGATTTGGTTTACTTTGCCTGCACCAGCTACACATCGACGCGCCCGGTCGTCTACGCGCACGGCGGTTTCGCCTCGGAAGTTTCCTTTTCTTCCGCCAGACCGAAGATTCTCAAGCTGCACGGCGATTTCCTTTATTCGAGTCTCAAGAATCTGGACCGGGAAGTCAACGAAAAGACCGAAGGCGACGAGACTCCGAACGGCGTCGTCGATCTGCTGGACGAAAAATTCAATATGAAGCAGCAAATCATCCAGGCTCTGCGCGAAGGCGAAGGCTTAATCGTCATCGGCTACGCCGGCAACGACAAATCCGTGATGGATTTGCTGCACACAATCCCGAGCAGCCACTATCTTTTCTGGTGCGTCCTGTGCGGCGAGGACGAAAATCCCGAAGACAAGATAAACGATAACGTCAAAAAACTGCTGCGCGAAAAAGACGGCTTTCTGGTCAGGACAAAAGGCTTCGATGACGTGATGGAACAAATCCGCCAGAACGTCGGAATCACCGACGACGACATTCTCAGCCAGTTCCGCGAGCGTCAGGAGTTTCTTACAAAAAAACTGGAAGAAGCTAAGAAAAGCAGCGCCGCGCCGGAAGCTTCCTCCGATAAGAGCGACAATCGCGGGAATGAAACGGAAGGTAAGCAGGCTACGGATTTTGTGGCGAAAGTAGGCAAATATTCCGAAACATTATCTCTCATATTTCAGGCGGACGAGGCTTTTAATTCCGGTGACGTGGGAGCGGCTGAAGAATTTTACCGCCGTGCCATCGAACTTGACCCGAATTATTTCAGCGCTTACAACAATCTGGGTTATTTATTGATGAATAATCCGGAAAAACAAGCGGAAGCCGAGAAGCTGCTTATTCGTGCTACGGAACTTAGTCCGGATAATCCCGGACCTTACAACAATCTCGGCAACCTGCTGGAAAGACACCCGGAACGGCAGGATGAAGCCGAGAAATTCTACCGGGAAGCGATTAAAGTCGAGCCTGCTAATGGAACCGCTTACAGTAATCTCGGCAGATTTTATCTGAAACACGAGAGATTTGAAAAATCCCTGGAAATGTATGAAAAAGCCTTGCGACTGGAGGCGCAGCCCGTTTATCCGTTGGTAGGATTGGCAAATCTTTATAGACTACTTGGCAATAACGCAAAAGCCAAAGCGTATGTCGATTGGGCGAGAGACGTTACTGCCAAAGATGATTGGTATAATCTCGCAACCATCGAAGCCGTCGCCGGCAATGCCGATACGGCAATCGAAAACTTAAAAAAAGCAATAGAAAAAAGTCCCTATATTAAAGGTTTCGTAAAAAACAGCCTGAGCCTGAAATGGATAAGCGACGACCCGCGATTTAAGGAGCTGGTCGGAGAAGATTGATGTGACCGCAAAGAAAAACGATAAAAGAAAAAGCGCGGAACAGGAAATTCATTTTTCCTTATTCCGCGCTTTTCGTTTCCGGCTGGGCAATGCACCGGGCTTTTCTTTTTTATGATTCGGCTTTTTCGACCGCCGAAAGCGAAAATTAATATTTGCCTTCTAGAACGCTCGATTTCAAATTCAGAAGGCTCGCGGAATCGGAGTAGAAATCGAGCGAATCGAAATCTTCCTGCACCGATAAAGTACGCACCGGCTCGGAAAAGACGTAGCGCTTGCTTCTAATCTCGAAAATATAGGTTTGTCCGACCGGGACGCCTTCAAAGCGGTAATAACCGAAGGCGTTCGAGATTGCCGTGCGGACGCCGCCCGTGTTGTCATACATCAAGACCTGTGTATTCGCCAGCGGTCTGCCCGACGGCGAGTAAACGCGCCCGCCGACGGTCGCTCCGGCGGCAGTCGGTCCGAAAGGTCCGAGAACGATGTTGTTGACGCCGATCCATTCGTCGGGCGTGCTCGAGCCGGTCGAATCCGCGGCGTTGGTCGTGATGATTCTGACCTGCACCATCGGCTGATTATTGACCGCCGCCGGAAGCGTCACGCTGCGCGTGGTGATTCTGCCCGTCTGCACGCTCGCCGGGTCGGTCGCGTCGGCGATGAATCCTTCGGGAACGTTGATGAACGCGCCGCTGTTGCCGACTCTATACTGAAGCGCAATCTGCGAGACCGAATCGTTGCTGCCGCCGTCGATGTCCTGCACCTTGTAGCTCATCTTGATATTGGAGTGCCCGGTGGTATTGATGTAGAACACCATATACGGATTCGCCTGAACGTTGCCCTGAAAGCCGAAACAGATATACGGTCCCGAATCGAACTCGGCGATGCCGCCGTTATTGACCGCATTCGGGTTGCCCTTGTTAGCCTGAATCTGCGTCGTATTGCCGGACGGCAGGTTGTTGCTGACAAATTCGGTCGTCGTCACGTCTTGCGGGTTGACGCCGAAAACATTCGGAAAACTGTCGGTCAAGCCCGTTCCTTTATAGCCTTCGACCGAGGGAATACCCGTCCATTCGTCGTTGGACGTAATCAGGTTTGCGGTCGCCGCCGTCAAGGTCAGCGACAGGTTGCCGCTTGAAAAATTGTAATAAGTATTATTCGCCGCCGCGGGCGTCACGAGCGAAAAATTAACGGCGGAAGTTTTGCCGCCGTCCTCGCCGCCGGAAACGAACGGCAGCGGCACGGAAATGCCGAAAAATAAAACGAAAAGCAAACCCGATGCGATTAAACCGTTTGCCGCACGGCGCGCAAACGAAAATCTCTTGATGAAATTGTCTGTCATAGTCTTGTCCTCTGTTGAACTTTGTTTGGAAAAATATAAATCGGAAGTGTAATCGGTATGGGAGTTGACAGCAGTCAAAAACGACCTGCAACCGCTGCTTGAAATAAAACTGCAGCAGAAAATGCTTAATTGGATTTAAAGGGGGTTGGCTTTTGAGAAGAAATTGAATGCGGGCGTTTCTCTTGAAACAAAAGCAATCGCCGCAAATATATTGCCACAAGTTTGTAAAAAATGAAAGCGAAACTTTAAAAATTTTTTAACAATTACTAACAATAAAGTCGGATTAAGCGAAAAATTCCGCAAAAAGCGCAGAATTTAACGAAAAAATCCGAATTAAAAAAGTCCCGGGAAGCGAAGCTGAAGGAAATAAACAAAACGGCGAATAATCAAAAGAACGATTCTAAATTCTAAATTCTAAATTCTAAATTATCCCGGAAAACATTATCCGAATTAATCCGGAATTTCAGCTGCCTGAATCCGGTCGTGAGTAAGTGAGAACTGATAG
>JALZHR010000552.1 GCA_030860665.1 Acidobacteriota bacterium | reverse complement strand
CCGCAAGACTGATATAGCAATCTGGCGCGGGAAGAATAACAGCACTTCCGGTTCCTGGCAGTGGATTCGCAGCTCGGACGGAACGATAGGCGGAGCGCAATTGGGAACGGGCGTGGTCGGAGGCGATTATCCTGTGCAGGGCGATTATGACGGCGACGGCAAAACCGACCCGGCGATATTCAGAACGGGCGGCAGCTCGGGAGTTTTTCAAGTTCTCGGCTCGCAGCGCGGATTTTACTCGATGCAGTGGGGCTGGAGCGGTGACGGCGCGCCGTTATTCGATTTGCAGGCGCGATAAAATCAGAGAGCTTTATCAATCCGCCGCTCGCCCTTACCCGACGACGCGCTGAATTTTAAAACTTTTCCGGCAAAACAAATCGCTTTAAATAATAAAACCGCGAAAACGGAATTTAATGAAAGTCTTTATTTGACAGTTACTTTGTGCTTTCATACAATTCCGATTGTTTCCTGCCTGAAGCGGTATTAAAAGGTTTACGAAACGAGGAAAAAAATGAGCGAGCAAGCCGGAAATCTCGTCGGGGTTGAAGTTTCAAACCAGATTTTAAGAGCCGTCTGTCTGAATCCAGCGGGCGAAGCGGTCGATTTACAGGAAGCCGCGATCGACCGTCTCCAGGGCGTCACGCCGCAACTCATCTCTTTTATTAATCAAATAAAGCCGCGTTTCGGCGATTTCGGCGGGCGCATCGGCGTCGCGCTTTCCGGTTTGATTGACCGCCGCACGAATCGCGTCGCTCTGTCGCGCCACACGCCCGAATACGTCGCCGTCGACATCGCCGCCGAAGTTCGCCGCGCGACCGGGCTCGAAGTCATTCTGGAAAACGACGCCAATGCCGGAGCCTACGGCGAATTCGCGCTCGGCGCGGGACGCGGAACGCATAATATTTTCTACGTCCTGCTCGGCACAGGGATAGGCGGCGCGTTTATAATCGAAGGCAAGCTGTGGCGCGGCGCGTCGGGTTTTGCGGGCGAATTCGGGCATCTTCTGGTTGATTCCGAAGAAGATTTGCGGCTCGAAGACGTCGCCAATTCGGCTAATATCCTGCGCCGCATCAAGCATCGCGTTCACCAGGACAGCACTTCCTCGCTGGTCAGAATCAGAGAAGACCAGTTGAGCATCGGCGATTTGGTCGAAGCCGCCAACCGCGGCGACGGCTTTACGCAGATGATGCTCGAACGCACCGGAAGATACGTCGGGACGGCGATTGCCAGCGTCATCAACCTTTTAAATATCGAAAAAATCGTGGTCGGCGGCGAGATTATGGGCGCGAGCGAGCCGATTCTGGAAGGCATCCGGCAAAACGCCCGCGAATTGTCGTTTCAGCCGAGCTTCGAGACGACGGAAATCGTCGCCGGGCAGCTCGGCAACCGCGCCACCGCGACCGGCGCGGCGCTGCTTTTAAACAGCCGCAGCCAATAGAGATTTTCGGATAAGATTAAGCTTTCTTAAAAATCGAAAAAATTAATTAGTCTTATCAGTCAAACTAATTTAGTGAAAACTTGCACAATGTCCGGTAAGGAATTATTTTTATAGGTGTAATTGGCGCGCAGAAAAAAAATCTGTAACATTGAAGTAAGTTTTTGGTAGAGTATTAGAAGTAGTAAAAAAACAACGCAGTCTAATAAAAACTTGACGAAAAAATCAGGTTTTATGCGGTCGAATTGTAATTATCCGACGAAATTTTCCGAAGCGAGAGACGAGTAAACAAGCATGGCTCAAGTTTTTCATCGAAGCGCAAATAATATCGCCAAAACCAGCATCGTTTTGGCGGTTATTTTAGGCGGTGTAGCTTTCTGGGTGGTGATGCAGATAGCGCGCTCATCCTATGTCACGGGAAGGTATCTGGAAAAGCAGCAGCCCGTACAGTTCAGCCACAAGCACCATACGGGCGACGACGGCATCGACTGCCGCTACTGTCACTCGACGGTCGAAACGACGGCGACCGCCGGAATGCCGCCGACCCAAACCTGTATGAACTGCCACAGCCAAATCTGGTCGGACAGCCCGTATCTCGAGCCGGTGCGCGCCAGCTTCCGCGAAAACAAGCCGATTGAATGGGAACGCGTCCACGACCTGCCGGAATACGTCTATTTCAACCACTCGATTCACGTCAATAAAGGCGTCGGCTGCTCGTCCTGCCACGGCGACGTGGCGAATATGCCCGCCGTCTACCAGGAATACACTTTGCAGATGGAATGGTGTCTGTCCTGCCACCGCAACGTGGAAAACAACGTGCGCCCGAAATCGGAGATTTACAATACGTCGTGGGTCAACGAGCAGACGCCGGAGCAGAAACGCGCGCTGGCTGAACAATATCGGCTGCGCCCGGCGGAAATGCTGACGAGTTGTTCGACCTGTCACCGTTAGATTTGAATAAAAATGCAGGATTGAAAATTGAGAATTAGCGGCGACGATGTTTGGAAAGCGGATTTTCGATTTTCGATTTTTTAACTGAAGGAATTGGAAAAACATGGCAAGCAGCAAAGACGGTCAAACTAACTTTGCAAAACTGCGCGACAAAATCCTCGCGCAAAACGGGAAACAATATTGGCGAAGCGTCGAGGAATTTGTCGACGCGCCCGAGTTTGAAGAATTTGTCAAACAGGAATATCCGCAGCACGCGGAAGTCTGGGAAGACGGCTTGAGCCGCCGCCATTTTATCAAGATTATGGGCGCGTCGCTGGCGCTCGCCGGTTTGAGCGGCTGCGTTATTCAGCCGCCCGAAAAAATCGTCCCTTACGTTCGCCAGCCGGAAGAAATCATTCCCGGCAAACCGCTGTTTTTCGCCACCGCGATGACGCTCGGCGGCATCGGCGTCGGGCTGCTGGCTCGGTCGAACGAAGGTCGCCCGACGAAAATCGAAGGCAATCCCGACCATCCGGGCAGCCAGGGCGCGACCGACGTGCTGGCGCAGGCGTCGCTGCTGAATATGTATGACCCGGACCGCTCGCAGGAAATTCTGCATCTCGGCGCGTCCGCCACGTGGCAGGATTTTATCAGGCAATTGCGCGGGCGAATCGACGAAAACCGGGCGGACGGCGGCGCGGGCATCCGCTTTTTGACCGAAACCGTTACGTCGCCGACGCTCATCGGGCAGATGCGCCAATTAATGGCGGAACTGCCGAACGCGCGCTGGTATCAATACGAGCCGATTAACGACGACAACGCGATGGCGGGCGCGAGGATGGCTTTCGGCACGCCGGTTCACACCGTTTACCGCTTTGAAAACGCCGACCGTATTCTTTCCTTAAACAGCGATTTTCTTTCCAGCTTCAACGTCGGCTACGTCAAAAACTACGCGAAAAAACACAACGTTTCCAACGAGAAACTGGATATGAACCGCCTGTATATGGTCGAGACGACGCTGACCGTGACGGGCGCGAAAGCCGACCACCGGCTGGCGGTCAAGCCGAGCCAGATGAGCGAAATCGCGAAAGCAATCGCGGGCGCTCTGGGCGTCGCGGGCGCGAGCGGAACCGGCTTGAACGAACGTCAGATGAGCTGGATAACGGCGATGGCGCGCGATTTACAGGCGTCGCGCGGGCGCTCGATAGTCATCCCGGGCGACAATCAGTCGCCGATGGTTCACGCGCTCGCTCACGCGATGAACGCCGCGCTCGGAAACGTCGGTCAGACAGTCGTTTACACCGAGCCGCTGCAGCCGAACGCGGACGTTTCGCAGATTGACCAATTGCGGCGGCTAATCGGCGAAATCGACGGCGGCGCGGTCAGAATGCTGGTCGTGATGGGCGGCAATCCGGCTTACACCACGCCCGCCGATTTGAAATTGAGCAAGGAGCGGATGGATAAAATCCCGTTCCGACTGCATCTCGGTCAATATTTCGACGAAACGGCTGAGATGTGTCACTGGCACGTTTCGGAAAAACATTATCTCGAAGCGTGGAGCGACACGCGCGCCTACGACGGCACGGTGACGATTATTCAGCCGCTCGTCAAACCGCTCTACGACAGCCGCAGCGCGCACGAATTAGTCCAGTTGTTTTTCCGCGAAAACTTTGAAAGAAACGATTTGGACATCGTCAGGGATTTCTGGCAGCGGCAGGGCTTCAGAGCGCCCGGAAGCGCGACGACCGCCGCAACCGGGACTGGAACGACGACCGCGCCGACGACCGGCGGCGGAAACAATGCGAATACGTCGCAGCAGCAGCAGCAGCAGCAGCGACCGCAGGCGCAGGCGTCTCCGGCGACGAGCGCGAACACGAGCGCCGGCACGCAGCCGCCGAACGCGCAGACTTCGGCGTCGCCCGCGACGACGGGCGCGGTCGGAACGACTACGACGACCACGGCGCAATCGAATACCAGCGGCGGCGGAGCGCAAAACGCGAATACTACCGCCGGAACGACGACCGGAAATTTTGAAGACCAGTGGCGCAGAGCCGTTCACAACGGTTTGATTCCGAACACGGCTGCGGCGACCAGAACGGTTACCGTCAACCCGGCGTTTCTGACGCAGCCGGAAGCTAAACCGACGGGCGGCGGAAGCCTCGAAATTTCGATTCTGCCCGACCAGAACGTCTACGACGGGCGCTTTGCCAACAACGGCTGGCTGCAGGAACTGCCGCGCCCGATAACCAAGACGACCTGGGAAAACATCGCTTTCATCAGTCCGAACACCGCGCGTCGCCTCGGATTGAACCAGACCGGCAGAGATTATAATCCGATGACCGGCGCGGGCGAGGGAACGAGCTTTATCAATACCTACGGCGGAAACTTGTTTTCCGATTTGGCGCGGCTGACTTATCAGGGCGCGGAAATGTCGAAACCCGTTCCGGTCTGGATTGTGCCGGGACAGCCCGACGACACCGTGACGATTTTCCTCGGCTACGGGCGCACGCGCGCCGGGCGCATCGGAACCGGACTCGGCTATAACGCTTACGAAGTGATGCGCTCGGATGCGCTCAGCTACGGCTTGGGCGAGCTGGCGAAAACCGGCGAGCAGGCTCAGATTGCTTCGACGCAGACGCATTTCAGTATGGAAGGACGCGACGTTCTGCGCGTTTACAACCGCGAGGTGTTCGAGGCGAAACCGGACGTCGGGCATCAGCACGACGAGTATGAGAAATCGATGTACCCGCGTTTCGATTACTCGGACAGAAACGCGCCGTGGCGGCATAAATGGGGAATGACCATCGACCTGAACGCCTGCGTCGGCTGCAACGCCTGCGTCGTCGCCTGCCAGTCGGAAAACAACATTCCGGTCGTCGGCAAAGAGCAGGTCGGCAGAAGCCGCGAGATGCACTGGCTCAGAATCGACGCTTATTACAGCGGCACGGACATCGACAACCCGGACGGACCGCATTTCCAGCCGGTTCTCTGCCAGCAGTGCGAGCAGGCGCCGTGCGAAGTCGTCTGCCCGGTTCACGCGACGGTGCACAGCGCCGAGGGCTTGAACGATATGGTTTACAACCGCTGCGTCGGAACGCGTTACTGCTCGAACAACTGTCCTTATAAAGTGCGTCGTTTCAACTTTTTGCTTTATCAGGACTGGAACACGCCGCAATACAAATTGATGCGCAACCCGGAAGTCACGGTTCGCAGCCGCGGCGTGATGGAAAAATGCACTTACTGCACGCAGCGTATAGCGAAGGCGCGCATCGAGGCTGAAAAGGACGGTCGCCGCGTTAACGACGGCGAAGCGACGACGGCGTGCCAGACGGTCTGTCCGGCGGACGCCATCGTTTTCGGCGATTTGAACGACCCGCACAGCCGCGTCTCGCAGATGAAGCACGACCATCGCAACTACGTGCTTTTAAACGAGCTGAACACGCAGCCGCGAACGACTTATTTAGCCGCTCTGAAAAATCAGAATCCCGAAATGCCGGATTACATCCGCCGCGACGTCGAGGAGACGCCGCAGGAAGAAACCAAAGACAGCCAGACGGGAGGAGAACCTAAGAAAACGCCGTCAGCGCATTAGGTTCGGGAACAATAGGTAAAACTATGCAAGACGCCAAGGAATTCAGAAAGAAACTTTATCCGCCGATGGTCGAGGGCGACCACGATTTCGCGAGCGTTTCGGATCGCATAGGCGACGTTACGTTAAAGAAGAAAACGCCGTTTCACTGGTTTATCGGCTTTGGAATCTCGTTTGTGGTTGCTCAGCTTCTTTTAATGACCGTCACGTATCTGGTCGCCACCGGTATCGGAATCTGGGGAAACAATCAGCCGATCGGCTGGGCGTTCGATATTATCAACTTCGTCTGGTGGATTGGTATCGGGCACGCCGGAACGCTGATTTCCGCGATTCTGCTTTTGCTCAATCAGAAATGGCGAACGTCGATTAACCGTTTCGCCGAGGCGATGACGCTTTTTGCGGTAGCCTGCGCGGGTATGTTTCCGCTGCTGCATACGGGACGCCCGTGGCTGGCTTACTGGCTTTTCCCGTATCCGAACGTGATGGATATGTGGCCTCAATTTCGTTCGCCTTTGATGTGGGACGTTTTTGCGGTTTCGACCTACGCGACCGTTTCGCTGCTTTTCTGGTATGTCGGCTTGATTCCCGATTTTGCGACCTTGCGCGACCGGGCGAAGAACCCGGTTTTCAAATTTATTTACGGCGCGCTCTCGATGGGCTGGCGCGGCTCGGCACGGCACTGGCATCGTTACGAAATCGCGTATCTGCTGTTAGCCGGACTTTCGACGCCGCTCGTGCTTTCGGTGCACTCCATCGTCAGCTTCGACTTCTCGGTGGCGCAGGTTCCCGGCTGGCACGCCACCATCTTTCCGCCGTATTTCGTCGCGGGCGCGATTTTCGCTGGTTTCGCGATGGTTTTGATTCTGTGCATCCCGCTTCGCCACTGGTATAACATGAAGGATTTCATTACCCAGACGCACTTGATTTTGATGGGTAAGGTTATGCTGGCGACGGGCTTGATAGTCGTTTACGGCTACGCGATGGAAGGGTTTTTCGGCTGGTACAGCGCCAACCAGTATGAGCAGTATATGAT
>JALZHR010000548.1 GCA_030860665.1 Acidobacteriota bacterium | reverse complement strand
GCTTGAATCTGTTTATCGTCGCTTTTCGCCCATTCGAAATCGACGATGCGGTCTCGGTTGATCATCAGCGCCTGCACGTTTTTGCAGCGCTTGTTGTGAACGACGATGCCTTTGCCGAGCGAGATGTAACCGATAATCTCCTCGCCGCGCAGCGGATTACAGCAGCGCGCGCGCGTCAAAAGCAGATTATCGACGCCCTTGACGATAATAGCGTCCTCGCCCAAACCCATCAGTTTCTTGACGGCTTTGACGCCTGATTGAAACGTCGTTTCCTTCTTTTTCTCCGGGTCGAGCTCGGCAAATTTTTCCGCGCCCAGGTATTTGGCTAAAACATTGCGCGGCAGCGTTTTGCCGTAGCCGATGGAAGCCAGCAAATCTTCGATTCTGCCCAAGCCGTATTCATTGGCGATTTTTTTGAGATTTTCCTCGTCGCCGAGCACTTTTTTCGCCGTCAGGCGGAATTTCTCCGCTTCGGTCGAAAGCAGTTTGCGCCCGATTTCGATTGATTCGACACGCTGCTGTTCGGAAATCCAGTGGCGAATGCGGTTTCGCGCCTTTGAAGTGATAACGTAATTCAGCCAGTCGCGCGACGGGTGCGAATTCGGGTTCGTTAAAATCTCGATAACGTCGCCGTTTTGAATCTCGGTTTTCAGCGGCACGATGCGCCCGTTGATTTTCGAGCCGGTGCAGGTGTCGCCGACCTCGGAGTGAATCGCGTAGGCGAAATCAATCGGCGTCGCGCCGCGCGGCAATTGGATGACCTTGCCCATCGGCGTAAAGGCGTAAACGTCTTTCGGATACAAATCCAGCTTTAAGGATTCGATGAAATCCTGCGAATCGTCCAGCTCTTTCGTTTCCTCGACGAGCGGCAGCAGCAGCTTTTCGACCGTTTTTCTGAGCTCGTCCAGATTCTGGTCGTCGTCGTGCCTGCCCAGCTTTTTCTCTTTGTATTTCCAGTGCGCCGCGACGCCTTCCTCGGCAATCTGGTGCATCTCCTCGGTGCGAATCTGGACTTCAAAAGCGTGCCCGCCCTCGCTGATGACCGAAGTGTGCAGCGATTGATAAAGGTTGTCGCGCGGAATCGCAATCCAGTCCTTGAAACGCTCGGGCACGGGCGTCCAGATGTCGTGAATCACGCTCAGGGCGATGTAACAGTCTTTTTTATCGTTTTTGGTAATGATGCGAGCGGCGATCAGGTCGTAAACCTGCTCGATGGCGAGCTTTCGCTTTTTCAGCTTTTTCCAGAGCGAATACAGACGCTTGACGCGTCCCTGCACCTGAATGTAGGGAACGTCATTTTCGGTCAGGCTTTCTTTAATCGTCCCGGTGATTTTTTCGAGCATCGCTTCGAGTTCGGGGCGGCGCGCTTCGACTTCGGCGGAGAGTTTTTTGTAATCTTCCGGATAAAGATTCTGAAACGATAAATCTTCCAGCTCGCTGCGCAGTTTACCCATACCGAGACGATGCGCAATCGGCGCGTAGATGTCCAGCGTTTCCTGCGAGATGCGCGCGCGCTTTTCCGGTTTCAGAAACTCCATCGTCCGCATATTATGCAGGCGGTCGGCGAGCTTGATGAGCACGACGCGGACGTCCGTTATCATCGCCAGAACCATCTTGCGGACGTTTTCGGCTTGCTGCTGCTCTTTGGAAAGATTGCTGATGTGCGCGATTTTCGTCAGCCCGTCGACGAGTCTGGTAATCTCGTCGCCGAATGAATTGCGCAGCGTATCGAGGTCGACCAGAGTGTCTTCGACCACGTCGTGCAGCAGCCCGGTCGAAACCGAGACTTCATCGAGCCGCATATCCGCCAGAAGGTCGGCGACCGCCAGCGGATGAACCAGGTAAGGCTCGCCCGAAGCGCGCGTCTGCCCGCGATGATGCAGAGCCGAGAACAGATACGCGCGGCGAATCAAATCCACATCGGATTGCGGATGATTCTGCTCTACCTTACTGATAATGTCGTCGATGCGAACCATATAAAGCAATTAAGAATTAAAAATTAAGAATTAAGAATTAAAGCGACAAATCAAGCTCTTAATTTCCAATTCCTAATTCGTAATCGTTTCAGCTCCTGCTAAAAAAAGGCGACGCTCAATTTTATTCCGATTGAGCCTCACCTTTTCATAAAATGTTTTTGAAGAAACTATTTCTTTTCTTCTTCAGCCTTCCGTCGCGCTTCTTCTTCTTCTTTCGCTTTGCGTTTGATTTCGGCTAAACGAGTGAATTCGGCTTTGGCGCGGTCGGCTTCCTCTTTCAGACGGGCTTCGTCTTCTTTTCTGCCGTCCATTTCCGCAACGCGCATATCCTGAATCAAAAGGCTCGTTTTATAAGACCAAATCGAGTCGCTGTTTTTATCCAGTTCGAGGGCTTTGTTAATCAATTCCGTGCCGCGCGCGATGCAGCCTTTCAACTTGTCGTAAACCGCCGGGTCGGTCGGCTTTATGTATTGATACTCGTCTTTGCCGTCAGCGCCCTTAACAGTTTTTCTAACCGGCTCGACTCCGGTAATATCGTTGGCGCAGGTGTTTTCCTTTGACGCCATCGAAGTCATAGCGGTTGCTCTGGTTTCATTCGGCAAGCCCGTGTCGTTGGCGATTTCCGTCTGCCAGGCTTTCCACTCGTCCGGTTTGCCCGTCGTGTCCAATAGATTCGCAACGGCGCTGATAGAGCTGTTTAAAACCACTAAAGTATCGTTGTATTCCCTGACGGCTCTTTCGTCGTTCGGATTTGCATCACGAGCC
>JALZHR010000546.1 GCA_030860665.1 Acidobacteriota bacterium | reverse complement strand
CGAGAGTCGGGAGTCAAGAGTCGAGAGTAAAAAGAAAATCTTCCTGCTCTTGGCTCTTGGCTCCCGACTCTCGACTAATTAAAAAACTATGAGATTAACACCCTTTGCGAAAGGTTTTATTACACTTGTCATTCTCGGCGTGCTTGGTTTCGTCACCTGGTTCTGGCTCGGCGACAGCATCAAAAACTGGGCGACCGGCGGAGGCGGCGGAGGCGGCGGCGAAGTCAAAAAAGAAGACTTCGACCCGCTGAGAGGTAATATTAACGACCCGAATTACAATCAGGGCTCGACCGGCGTGACCGCCGCGCAAATCGGTACGGGAAAGCTTAACCGCCCGCTCGTCGTCGCGATTAACACCTGGGCTGGACACGCGCCCGGAATCGTTTACAACAACGGTCTGGAGCCGAGCGCGAGCTCGTTCTACAAGCGAAATTTCGGGCTGGACGTAAAATTCGTCGTGATTGAAGACCCGTCGGCGAAGCTGACGGCGTTTCTCAAAGGCGACGTCGATATAATGTGGAACACGGTCGATAACTGGGCGCGCGAAGCCTCAACTCTGGCTGAGCGAAACCAATCGGCGAAATCAATTATTATGCAGGACTGGTCGCGCGGCGGCGACGGCATCGCCGCGCTTTCTTCAATCAAATCAATCGAGGATTTGAAGGGCAAAAAAATCGCCTGCACGCAGTTTTCGCCGTCTCATTTTCTGCTTTTGTATCTGCTTTCGCAATCGGGCTTATCGCCGGAAGACCGCAACGCGGTCGAGAAAAACATCGTCTTTACGCAGGACGCGGCGCTGTCGGCGGCGGCTTTTCGCTCGCGAAACGTGGACGCCGCTGTCACGTGGGAGCCTGACCTTTCGAGCGCCGTCGAAGCGCGCGGCGCCGAGGCGCACGTCCTGATTTCGACGGCGGCGGCGACCAACGTCATCGCCGACACGCTCGTGGCGCGGCAGGATTTGATTGACAAAGCGCCGGAAACCGTCCGCGATTTCGTCAACGGCTGGTTTGACGGCATCGAGATGATGCGCAGCAATCCGAACCCGGCGAACGAAACTGTCGCCCGCGCCTTAAAGCTCGACGCCGACACGGTTTCCGGAATGCTTTCCGGCTTGAAACTGACGCCGTATGCCGACAACGCGCAGTTTTACGGCTTAACGGGCGCAAAATCGCATTACGAAACGCTTTTCGATACGGCTTTCGTCATCTGGCGCAAAAAAGGCTTGGTGAACAAGCCCGTTTCGGCGAAAGACTGGGCTGACTCGCGCTTTGTTTCAAACCTGGCGACGAAATACCCGGGACAGAAGGTTGAGGAAAAACCCGTCGCGGCGAAAGCTCCGTCGAAAGAGGACGTCCCGATTTTGCAGCAGCAGATTCAGATTCAGTTTACGCCCGGCTCGGACGAGATTATGCCCGGCTCATACTTTTTGCTCGATAAACTGGGCGAATTGATGACCTCGTTCGGCGGCACGATTCTGCGCATCGAGGGCAACACCGACAACACCGGCTCGCAGGCGGCAAACCTGACGCTTTCGGAAAAACGCGCGCTCGCCGTGAGAAATTACATTACGAAAAATTTCCCGAACATTCCGCCGGCGCGCTTCCAGACCATCGGACGCGGCGCGGCGAATCCGGTCGCCCCGAACGAAACCGAAGCCGGACGACAGCTTAATCGCCGCACGGACATCAAGGTTATTTTGACGACTGAATAAATAATTAGTAGACGGTAGACAGTAGTCGGTAGTCGGCATAAAGCCAATTTCTACTGACTACCGGCTACTGTCTACTGTCTACTTTTCTATGTTTGAACTTCGACAACCGCTTCCGCGTTCGCGCGCGCTTATAATCAGCTTTATCGCCCCGATTCTGCTGGTCGCCGTCTGGTGCGCTTTAACTTACGGCAATCTGGTCAGTCCCGATACGCTGCCGACGCCGACCGAGGTTATTCGCGGAACTTTGCAGCTTTTTATCGAGCACGATTTGGCAAGCTCGATTTGGATTTCGTCGAAAAGAATCGGGCTGGCGTTTTTGCTGGCGTCGGCGGTGGCGATGCCTCTGGGCGTTCTGATGGGCGCGTTCGAGTCGATAAATCGCTTTTTCGAGCCCGTAGTTGCGCCGCTTCGCTATATGCCGATTTCGGCGTTCATTCCGCTTCTGATTTGGTATTTCGGCATTTACGAATCGCAGAAAATCGCGTTTTTGTTTCTCGGCGTCTTCGTCTATCTGCTGCCGGTCGTCGTCTTTGCGATTCGCGCCGTGCCGGAAGAGCTGGTGCAGACGGCTCTGACGCTCGGCGCGAGCAAGTTTCAGGTGATTTACACGGTTTTAGTGCCCGCCGCGCTGCCCGACATTTTCGATTCGTTCCGCGTGATGAACGCGATTCTGTGGACGTATGTCATTCTGGCGGAAGCGGTTAACCCGGAACACGGGCTGGGCTATATGGTCGAGCTGGCGCGGACGCACCAGAAAGTTTCGTGGTCGTTCGCCGGTCTGATAGTCATCGGCGGCATCGGCTTGCTGACCGATTTTCTGATTCGCGCGATTTCCAACCTGCTGTTTCGCTGGCGCGAAAAAGCGTTTTAATTTAGCTGCAGGGAACGCAGAGATTTTTGAGACGGAAAAGTTTTTATGAATTGCCGCCAGCTGCCGCCGGCGGTTAGATTGGCAGAAAGAAAAGTCGCTTTAGCCAAATGATTTTCAAACGAATTTCCTTTCGGCTTCAGCCCAAATTTCAGCTAAAGCAAAAAGGAAGATGAATTTTTTATTAAATTCGGCTAAAGCCGTTTCCTTGTCTTAAATCTTTAATCCGCTGGCTAAAGCCGGCGGCAATTCATAATGTATAGTTGATTAAAATAAGTTTTTATAAATGCAAGAACAAGCCGAAATTATTTCTAACCAAACCGCGACGCCGCTTAAATTAAGCGTTAAAAATCTTTTCGTCACCTACGTCGGGCGCAACGGCGAGAAAACGGAAGCCGTGCGCGACGTTTCCTTCGACATCGCCGATAAGCCGGACGGCGGCGAAATCATCGTTTTTCTCGGACCTTCGGGCTGCGGAAAATCGACGATTCTAAAATCAATCGCCGGTTTGATTCCGCCGACCAAAGGCGAGATTACGGTTGACGGAAAGCCCGTGACCGCCGTCGGGCGCGACCGCGGGATGGTTTTTCAGGCTTACACCAGTTTCGCGTGGCTGACGGTGAGAAAAAACGTCGAATACGGCTTGAAATTGCAGGGCGTCGATAAGGAAAAACGCCGCGAGCTTTCCACGAAAATTCTCAGGGAAGTCGGCTTGGCGGATTTTACCGAGCGTTATCCGAAAGACCTTTCGGGCGGAATGAAGCAGCGTGTGGCGATTGCGCGGACATTGATAAACAACCCGCGCATCGTTTTGATGGACGAGCCTTTCGGCGCGCTCGACCCGCAGACGCGCTGGGGAATGCAGAGCCTTCTGCTGGAAATTTCCAGAACCGAAAACAACACGATTATCTTCGTCACGCACGACGTTTCCGAAGCCGTCTATCTCGCCGACACGTGTTATGTTTTGTCGAAGCGACCGGCGCAGATTCTGCACCGCGTGGACGTGCCGCATTTTCTGGTCAAGGACATTACGCTGAAATCTTCGGCGGAATTTCGCGCGGTCGAGAATCAACTGTTGCAAATGCTTTACAACAAGTCTTAAAGTTGAGAGTTAATGAATACGTCTCAAAAACAAAGGTTTCAGAATCCGAGACAGAAAAATCAGTCGCCGTCGCTGACTGATTCGTTGGAAAGCACCTTCACGTCCGAAATCTCCGGGGAAGGCGCGGCAGCCGTAACGGAAGAAAAATTTCCCGAAAAGCCCTCGTATCTCAAGTATACTTTCGCCAATCCTTATAATTTAACGCTGCTCGGCGGCGCGCTGGTCGCTTCCGCTTTGACGTTAAATCCTTTTATCGCCATCGCCGCGCTCGGTCTGGAAGGCTTGTGGCTGCTGCACGGCTCGCAGTCGCGCTTTATGCAGCGGCTGCTCTGGGACCCGATGTATGAAAAGGAGCGCCTGGAATTCGAGCAGCGAAAGCGGATGGAGCAGGTCAAAAAACTCAGCCCGGGCGGGCAGCAGCGTGTGATGCAGCTTATCGAAAAGGAAAAGCAGATTCAGCAATTGGCGATGCAGAATCCTTCGTTTACGGGCGATTTGCTGCGCGGCGAAATCACGAAAACGCACAATCTGGTCAACGCTTATATAGATTTAGCCGTTACGTGCTGGCGCTACGAAAATTACCTGTCCTCGATTGACGTTCAACAGCTGGAAAACACGCGCCGTCACTGGCAGAATGTTATCGAAACCGGCAAGGACAAAGCCGACGCCCTCGAACTCGACCTCGCCAAAAAAAATCTCGCGATTATCAACAAGCGCATCGAACGCGTCGCCGAGATTCGCCGCTATCTGAAAATCGCCTACGGGCAGATAAATCTCATCGAAAACTCTTTCCAGTTGCTGGCAGACCAGATTGTCACGATGCAGTCGCCGAGCGAGCTTTCCGGTCAACTGGACGAACTTTTGGACGGCGTCGAGAGCATCAAGGAAACGGCGAAGGAAACCGAACAGATTTTAAAGACGCTTTAGTTTTATAAAAGCCGCGAAAGAGTGTTTATGGCAGAAGCAAACAAATCGGAATCCGGCTCACTGACAGAAACAGCGGAAACACAAGATACTGAGAAAGCGAAAAAAACGGCTAACAAGTCTGCCGGATTGATTCCGCTGCCGCCGGAAACCTTCGCGCACGACCTCGCCGTCGGCGACAGGTATCAGAATTTTTCCGCCGAGTTGTTGCGATTATCTCTGGCGGGCATCGGCGCTATCGGGTTTTTGATTACGAATATAGTTCTGGTAGATAAGAAAAAAGATTTTCTGGATAAAAACATCAATCTGGCGGGCATCGGCTTAAATTTTGATTATTCGATTTTCGTATCTCTGATTTTTTTCGGCATTTCTGCCGGTTTGGCGCTGCTGCATCGCTATTTCGGCGCGGACAGCAAAGCTTATCATTTGAGTTACATTCGTTTAGAGGAAAAACTGAGTCTGATTGACAAAAAGCCGGACAGTAAGCCAAAAAGAGGTTTATGGAGTTCCTTTAAATTATATCTTGATCCGCCGCATGAAGACGATGCGGAAAAAAGAGCTAAAAATGAAAAAGATGCAAGAGATTTTCTGCTTAAGTTTTCCGGCGGGCTTTTGTTTTTTTCAGCGCTTTTTTTATGGCTGGGAGCTATGCTTCTGGTTTTGTCTTTTACGGTTGTAATTTTTAATCAATAAATATGACTAGTGACCGAATATTGCCGGTTTGGGCTGAAGATTTGCGCAAGCGCTACCTGCGCGGCGAATCTTCTTTATTTATTCTGCACGGAAACGTTTACGACGTGATTCTGCACGACGGCAAAAAGCTGTCGGCGACCGAGTTTCTGACCGGCGTTTTGCTCAGGGAATCGCGCGATACAATCGTCGTTTACAATCTTTCGTCGGGCGCGAGCTTTCCGAAACGCGCCGAGACTTTCTCGAACTGGCAGGAAATCGCCGTCGAAGCCGAAAAGGCGAAAGTTCTGGCGATGCTCGAACGCTCCATCAGCCTTTCCGATAAAACCGCCGTTATTCTTGAATACGCGGAAGTTATCGCGCCCGCCGGAGATACGAATTTTCAGACCGATGCCGACCGTTCTTCGATAGTGACGCTGCATCGCTGGTCGTTTCTGCCGGAAATCGAGCGCGGCGACCACATCGTGATTCTGATTTCCGAAAACCTGAGCGAGCTTTCGCCGAAAATCGTCTCCAACCCGAAAGTCGCCGTTATCGAAGTGCCGATGCCCGACGCCGAAACGCGGCGAAGAGTGGTCGAGCAAACCGATTCCCGTCTTTCAAAAGACGACGCGCAGCGTTACGCCGAAGTGACCGCCGGTTTGAAAGCCATTCAAATCGCTTCGATTCTGACGCCTCCGCCGCCCGCCGAAGAAGACGCCGCGTCGCGCGAAAATTATATCTCGTCGCTGCTCGGCAAAGGCGCGGACGCAAAGGAGCGCGCGCATAAGCTCGCCACTTTGACGGCGGGAATGAGCCGCGACGAAATAAAAAAACTCGTCGCGCCGGAGGCGAAAGAAAACGCCGACGAGCAGCAATCGAACCCGCTCGAACGCGCCAAGCAGGAAGCCGATAAATTAATCGCCAGGCGCAAGCGCGAGATTCTGGAGCGCGAGTGTTTCGGACTGGTAGAATTCGTCCAGCCCGAACACGGTTTTGAAGTGGTCGGCGGGATGGAAGAAGTCAAAAAAGATTTGCTGGTGATTGCCGACAGCATCCGCAGGGGAACTCGCTCGCGCGTGCCGATGGGCATTTTGTTCACCGGACCGATGGGAACGGGCAAAACCTTTGTCGCCGAAGCCTTCGCCAAAGAATGCGGCTTGACGACGATAAAGCTCAAAAATTTTCGCTCGAAATGGGTCGGCGCAACCGAGGGAAATTTAGAAAAAATCCTGAATGTCATCAAGGCAATCGGGCAGGTCATCGTTATCATCGACGAGGGCGACCGCGCGTTCGGCAACACGGACGGCGACGGCGACGGCGGCACAAGCTCGCGCGTAATTGCGAGAATAAAAGAATTTATGTCCGACACGACGAACCGCGGGCGGATTTTGTTCCTCGTGATGACGAATCGCCCGGACAAGCTCGACGTGGATTTGAAGCGCGCCGGGCGGCTCGACCGCAAAATCCCGTTTCTTTATTCGCAGACGCCTGCGGAAGTCGAAATGGTGGCGAAAGCCCTTTTGCGAAAAAACAAAATCAAAACCGATGCGGATTTAGCGGATTTGAACGAGGAATTTTCCGCCAAGCTCGTCGGCTACAGCAACGCCGACGTCGAAGCCGTTTTGCTGATGGCGAACGACGACGCCGCGCGCGAGCAGGGCGATAATGCAACGGTCACAAAAGAGCATTTCATCCGCGCCGCTAATGATTATTTTCCGAGCCGCGACATCGAGCTGCTGGAATATATGGAGCTGCTGGCGGTTTTTGAATCTTCGAGCCGGCGTTTTCTGCCGCAGAAATATGCGGGAATGTCGCCCGAAGAACTGGATTTGAAGCTGCGCGAGCTGCGCCTGCGCATCGGCAATCGCAGATGAATTATTAACGTTTTGAGGCAAGAAAAATGAACCCGAACAATCAATTGAACCAGATGCAGAATATGAACTGGCAGGGCGGCGGCGGACAGAATCCATTACAGCCGGTCGGTTTTCGTTGTCCTTACTGCCAATCTCCGGCTGGAACTTACGCCGTCTCAAAAGTCTCGACCGGCGGCTGGGTCGTTTTCGTGGTTATGCTGCTGTTTTGCCTGCCGCTGTTCTGGATCGGGCTTTTGATAAAGGAACACTCGTATCATTGCCGCAGCTGCCTGATGAGGCTTTCCTGAATGAATAGATGAGCGAACGAATTTATGCGGAACGTTGACGAGCGAAGCTATCGCGAAAAAGTTTATGAAATCGTCCGGAAAATCCCCGCCGGGCGAGTGATGACCTACGGGCAAATCGCCGAACTGCTCGGCGAAGGTTACACGCCGCGCACCATCGGTTACGTAATGCACGCCGCCGATACGGAAAACGTCCCGTGGCAGCGTGTTATAAATTCGCAGGGCGGCTGCTCGACCGGAAAAATGACGATTCCCGTCAACCTGCAGCAGAAAATGCTGGAAGACGAGGGCGTTGTTTTCAACGAAAAGGGAAAATGCGATTTGCAGAAATATCTGTGGTTTCCCGAAGGCTTCGAGCCGCCAGCCGAAGACGAACAACCCAGCTTATTCGGCTGAAATTTTATAAATTAGAAAAAAGCGAAATTAACTTTCTCGTCCTTCGCACCTTTGCGCTGAAGTATTTGCGCCGAAACTGAAAGCTCTGTGCTCAGAATCAAAAATTTTGTTTATGTCAAAAAAATTAATCTTTATCGCCTTAATTTTCTTTTTTACGGTTTCAATCAGCGCGCAGCAGAAATTCGTCGCTAATCTGTCGGGCTCGCAGCAGATTCCGGCTAATAATTCCGGCGGCGGCGCGGTCTGCGGACTCACTTTACAGCCGGGCGAAACGCAGTTTCAAATCAACTGTAATTACGCTAATTTGAGCAGCCCTCTGGCGGGCGTCCGGATTCACAGCGGTGCGCCGGTCGGCGCAACTGCGCCGGTTATGTTCGGTTTTCCCGTTCCGAACGGCGGAACGGTCGGCAGCTTCGGTTTAGGCGGCTCGATAACGCCGCAGAATTTAGCCGATTTGCGGGCGAACAGAATGTATCTCGTTTTCCAGACGGCGAATTTTCCGGACGGCGAGCTTCGCGGGCAGTTTCACGTCGCCAACGGCGCTTACAACGATTTCGACGGCGACGGGCGCACGGATTTGACGGTTTATCGCGGCTCGAACAACACTTTCTACGCGCAGAGCAGCCTGACCGCGAATCTGCTTTCCCGTCAAATCGGGCAGCCGGGCGATTCGGTTTCGCTGACGGTGGATTTCGACGGCGACGGCAAATCCGATTTTTCGACCGCGCGCTACAATGCCGAAGTTCTATGGCGGATTTTCAAAAGCTCGACCAATACGCTGGAAGAAATCCGCTGGGGCAGCTCGACGCTCGGCGATTTTTTCGCCGCCGCCGATTATGACGGCGACGGGCGCGCCGACGTCGCGGTTTTTCGCGCGGGCGTCTGGTATATCATCGAAAGCTCGACCGGAAATTTTCGCTACGAGTATTTCGGCAGAAGCGGCGACGTGCCCACGGCGAACGATTACGACGCCGACGGAAAGGCTGATTTAGCCGTCGCGCGCAGCGAAAACGGTCTGCGCTACTGGCACATCCGGCGCAGCTCGGACGGAGTCGTCAGCAGCATTCAATGGGGCTTAAGCTCCGACGCGTTTTTCGCCGGTCGCGCCGATTGGGACGGCGACGGCAAAGCCGACATTTCCGTGATTCGCAATGAAAGCAGCCAGAGAGTTTTTTATATCCTGCGCAGCTCCGACGCGCAATTGCAGATTATTCGCTGGGGCTTGTCGTCGGATTTGGTCAAGCTCGGCGACTACGACGGCGACGGCAAAACCGACGCGGCGGTGACGCGCACTGTAAACGGCGCGAAAGTTTTCTTTATCCTGCAAAGCTCGAGCGGCGCGATGCGCTCTGAAACCTTCGGCTTGCCGGGCGATTTCTGATTTATTTTATAAACTTGATGAACGCTTCGATTTCTTTCGATTCAAAAGGCGTGATTGTTTCGTCCGGCGCGGAAGAAGGCGGCGAATCGCGCGTCGATTGGGAACGGATAAAATCAATTTACGTTTTCAAAAAAGATTTGTTGACGGTAGATTTAATCTGCCTCGCCTTCGATTTGGAAAACCGCGCCTCAATCGAATTAAACGAAGATATGGCGGGCTGGCAGGAATTAGCGGAAAATCTGCCCGAATATCTGCCGGGCTGCAAAAGCTTCGCCGAATGGTATATGGATGTGGCTTTTCCCGCCTTCGAGACCAAACTTACCTGCATTTACGCGAAGGAATCAAACGATTAAAACGCGCCTGCTTTACCGCCACTCAGACCAAGCCTTAAAAAAATGTGTAAAATTTAGAAAAAACGTGTCATAATGACGCCGGTCGAAAAAGGGCATTCCGAAAGCGCAGGCGAAATCTCTCCCGTTAACACTGAAAAACAACTTAATACCGATAATCGCAGTCGAGGTCCACCAACTATGAAGTCCGACGACAAAAATTATTGTGCCCGCATTTTTGAGCTGGTCGAGCAGATACCGTCCGGGCGCGTGATGACTTACGGGCAGATTGCCGCAATTCTCGGCGGAAAATTCAACGCTCAAATCGTCTGCCTCGCTCTGCATTCGGCGGGCGGCGAGCAAATTCCGTGGCAGCGAGTGATTACCTCCGAAGGCAACTGCGCGACCGGCAAAATCTTTCTGCCTTACAACGCGCAGCAGAAAATGCTCGAAGCCGAAGGCGTTTTATTCGACGAAAAATCGCGCTGCGATTTGAAAAAATATCAATGGTCGCCCGAAAAATACGAGAGCTCGATTAAACCCGAAGCCGTCCAGTTGACCTTATTCGGCTGAGCGAATTTTATACCGCGAATAGACACATCCGGCAGGATAAGAGAAAATTTATCCTGATTAATCTGTGTATTCCCGGTAAATTCGCTTATGTTTCAATCTATTCATTTCAATGCTAAGCCGCGCGCCACGACGAATGCTTCAAAGCCGGAAGTTCAGGAAAAATTAAAACAAATCGTCGGCGCTGAAAACGTTTTAATCGAGCCGGAAAAGGTCGAACCTTACGGCGCGGACGCGGTCAAGGAAAAATTTCCGCCCGAAGCCGTCGTTTTTCCCGAAAGCACCGCGGAAATGGTGCAAATCCTGAAGCTCGCCAACGAATACTTGTTTCCGGTCACGGCGCGCGGCGGCGGCGTCGGCTACACGGGCGGCGCGGTTCCGGTCGACGGCGGCATCGTCATCGGCACTGACCGGATGAAGAAAATTATCGAGATAAATGTCGATGATTTATACGTCGTCTGCCAGCCCGGTCTGACGACTTACGAATTGCAGCAGGAGGTCGAAAAATACGGCTTACTGTTTCCGCCCGACCCGGCTTCCTACAAAGATTCCTACATCGGCGGCAACATCGCCGAAAACGCGGGCGGAATGCGCACGCCGAAATACGGCGTCACGAAACATTCGGTTCTGGGGCTTGAAGTGGTCACCGGAACGGGCGAAATAATCCGCACGGGCGGAAAAACCGTAAAAAACGTCGTCGGCTTCGATTTGACCGGCTTGATGTGCGGCTCGGAAGGAATGCTCGGCATCATCACCGAGGCGACTTTGAAACTTTTGCCGATGCCGGAAGCGACCTCGACGGTTCGCGCCAACTTCCGGACGATGGAAGAAGCCTGCAAAGTCCTGACGAAATTTACGCCCGAAGGCTTGCTGCCGATGGCGATGGAAGTCATCGACAAATACTGCATCGAGGCGGTCGAAGGAAATTTCGCTTTCGGCTTGTCGAAGGACGCGGGCGCGATTCTGCTCATCGCCGTCGACGGCTTTCGCGAAGAGGTCGAGAAAAACGCCCGCACGATTGAGCGAATCATCAGCGAAAACGGTGGCTTCGACGTTCTGCGCGCAAAAAATAAGGAAGAGGAAGACCGCCTCTGGGACGTGCGCCGCGCCATCTCGCCGTCTTTAATGAAATACGGCACGTTGAAAATCAACGAGGACGTCGTCGTTCCGCGCTCGAAAGTTCCCGAACTCGTCGCGCGCATCGAAGAAATCGGACGCCGCCGCGATACTTTCGTCGCCAACTTCGGGCACGCCGGCGACGGCAACATCCACGTCAATTTCCTCTGCGACCGCGACAACCCCGAATCAATCGCCCGCGCCAGAGAATGCGTCAGGGAAACCTTCGCCCTTTCGGTCGAGCTCGGCGGCTCAATCTCCGGCGAGCACGGCATCGGCTACGTCAAAGCCGCGTATCTGGATATGGCGGTCGATAAGCCGACGCTCGAAATTATGAAAGGCATTAAAAAAGTTTTCGACCCGAACGGCATTTTGAATCCGGGAAAAATGTTTGTTTAATATAAGCGAATGCTGCAAAGCCTGAAAAACAAACTGAAAAAAAACGCCTTCGTTCACGGCACGTATATGCGCCTGAAACGCGCGTTTGCGAATGAACTGGTCGGGATGACTTCAAAGACCGAGCAGGATTATTTCGCCCGCTACGGCGCGGAAACGTATTCGGGCAAGGGCGAAATCGTGGACTTGGGCTGCTGGCTCGGCTCGACGACGATTCCGCTCGTCAAAGGCTTATTGAAAAATCCGGCTTTCACGGCTTCCGGCAAAAAAGTTTACGCCTACGATTTATTCATCTGGTTCGATTGGATGAATTCGAGCGCCGCCGGCACGAGTCTGGCGGGAAAATACGCGGAAGGCGACAATTTCGTCGAAGAATTCAAGACCAGAACGAAAGATTTCGCGCAATATATCGAAATCCGGGCGGGCGATTTAAAGGAAATCGGCTGGACGGGCGAAAAGATTGAGTTTCTGCTCGTCGACGCGATGAAAAATTGGGAGCTGGCAAACGCCATCGTCCGCGATTTCTACCCTTCGCTCGTGCCGGGCGAGAGCCTGATTCTGCACCAGGACTTCGCGCATTTCTTCACGCCGTGGATACATCTTCTGCAATGGACTTTCCGCGAAAACTTCGCGTTCGTCGAAGAAGTCCCGCGCTCGCAAAGCGTGATTTTCCGCTATACGAACAAGATTGAAGACGAATTGATAAATAAAAATTACTCTTTCGATTCGTTTTCCGCCGCCGAAGTCGACGCCGCTTTCGATTATTCATTAAATCTCGTCTCGACGGAAAAACTGCCGAACGTCGCCGCCTCGAAAGTAATGTGGTTTCTGCATCAAAACCAGCGCGAGAAAGCGAGAAACGAATTTGAAAATTTATTAAAACGCGGGATTCCGCTGGAAAAAGATTTATTAATTATTAAGGAAATGCTGGAAAAGGAATAAAGGATGCGCAATTATGGAAAGAGATTCACAGTATTATATTGATAAAGGCTTTATTGACGTGAGCGATAATGCGGAATTTAGAAAGATAGCCGATGCTGCGAGTTGTTTCGGAAAAGAATATCGCGGTTTGCAGCGCTCTTATTTCAAGCATCCGAGAGAAACGGGAAAGCGTCTCTGGTTTCCGAAATTTTACGAAAACAAAGAGTGGAGCAATCGTATTTCCGACGATGAGACAGCTATTATCTCGACAAGTAAACTGCCGCATAAAGTAGAAGAAAATGTTGACAAGGTTCTCGCGGAGAATAATGACAGCATAATAGTTTTTGGCAGGTCTAAAAATGCCGAGGGCAAAATGATGTATCATTTCAAGGGAGAATACAGGCTTAACGCATCGGCGAGTAATTATGAGAAAGGGCTTGTTTACGAAAGAATCGGAACGCGCGTGCAAACTTATCCGAATGCTCAATCATAAATCAGAACCCGTAATAGTATGAAAATTCTTGTCTCTCTTTTTTTAGGCTTATTTATATTTACTTTCGCGGCGGGCGACCTTTTCGCGCAGGAAAGGGAAATCACCATTATTTTGCTGCGGCACGCCGAAAAAGACCTTTCGGACGAGCTGGAAAACGCCGACCCGGAGCTTGCGCTGGAAGGGAAGCAGCGGGCTGAGCGGCTGGTCGGGACAATCGGGAAATATAAGCCGCAGGCGATTTATTCTTCAAATTTCAAACGGACGCGATACACCGTCACGCCGCTGGCGGAACGGATAAATCCGCGTTACCGGACGATGATTCAGATTTACGACCATACGAATTTGAATGAGTTGGTGAATAAAATGATGGCTTCCGGCGTCAGAAGCATCGTCGTCGCCGGGCATAATTCGACGACGCCCGCACTGGCTAATCTGCTCGTCAAACAAAATAAGTATAAACAACTGGCGGAAAACGAATACGACAAAATCTGGATTATTAAAATCAAAAAAGGAAAGGTCAAGGACGAAGTAATCACCTACTAAAGTGTAAAGGTGAAAGAGTGAAAAAGTAAGTTAACTATAACTCAACGAAATTTTTTCACTCTTTCACTGTTCCAGAACGCTAGTAGAAGCTATGCGCTTTCAGCGCAAGACTTCAGTTTGCTTCCGCAAAAATCTGTGTGAAAATTGCGGCAGATGAAAGATAACCGACGCGGTCATCATACGCTGAC